>JAJYMF010000452.1 GCA_021787175.1 Pseudomonadota bacterium
GCAGGCCATCGGCAACCGCAAGGCCGAAGAGCCCTACAGCGACTTCCTGCGCGATCTGCGCGCCCAGGCCTGCCTGCGCCACGCGCTCGGCGGCGCCGGCGAGGCCGGCACCGCGGCACCGTGACCGCCGGCGCGGCGCTGCCGCGCCTGGCCCTCACCGCCGGCGAGCCGGCCGGCATCGGCCCCGAACTGCTTGCGAAACTGGCGGCGACCGCGCTGCCGGCCGACCTGATCGCGATCGGCGATCCCGGCCTGCTCGAACGCGCCGCCGCGAGCTGCGGCATCCGGCTGCACCTCGAAAGCTACGGTGAACGTCCACGCGCGCTGCGCGCCGCCGGCAGCCTGCGCGTGATCGAGGTGCCGCTGCGCGTCCGCGAGCGGCCGGGCGTACCCGATCCGCGCAACGCGTTCCACGTGCTGGCGACGCTGGCGCAGGCCGCCGACGGCGGCCTGTCGGGAGCGTTCGACGCCGTGGTCACCGGCCCGGTGCAGAAGTCGGTCATCAACGATGCCGGCGAGGCGTTCAGCGGCCACACCGAGTTTTTTGCCCGGCGCGCCGGCGCCGACGTGGTGATGATGCTGGCCAGCGACCGCCTGCGCGTGGCGCTGGCCACCACCCACCTGCCGCTGGCGGCGGTGCCGGCGGCGATCACCCGCGACAGCCTCGCGCGCACGCTGCGCGTCGTGCGGCACGCGCTGACCGCGCAGTTCGGCATCGCGCAGCCGCGCATCGCCGTGCTCGGCCTCAACCCGCATGCGGGCGAGGGCGGCCACCTCGGCCGCGAGGAGATCGAGGTGATCATTCCCGCGCTCGAGGCGCTGCGCGGCGAGGGTTTCGCCCTGCTCGGGCCGCTGCCGGCCGACACCGCCTTCCTGCCCGCGCTGCGTGCGGACTACGACGCCGTGCTGGCGATGTATCACGACCAGGCGCTGCCGGTGCTCAAGGCCGAGGCGTTCGAGCACACCGTCAACATCACCCTCGGCCTGCCCTTCGTGCGCACCTCGGTGGACCACGGCACCGCGCTCGACCGCGCCGGCCGCGGCGATGCCGACGCGCGCAGCCTGATCGCCGCCGCCGAGCTCGCGCTCACCCTCGCCGCGCGCCGTCGCCCCGCCGCATGAGCGGCAGCGCGCCGGCGCGACCGAAGAAACACTTCGGCCAGCACTTCCTGCACGAACGCGGCGTGGTCGAGCGCATCGTGCGCGCGATCGCGCCGCAGGCGGACGACACGCTGGTCGAGATCGGCCCCGGCGAGGGCGCGCTGACCCTGCCGCTGCTGGCCGCCGCCGGCCGCCTGACCGCGATCGAGCTGGATGCCGAGCTGATCCCCGCGCTCGAGGCCGCCGCGCGGCCGGTGGGCCTGCTCGAGGTCATCCGCGCCGACGTGCTCAGGGTCGACCTCGCCGCGCTGGCGGCCGGCCGCCGCCTGCGCATCGCCGGCAATCTGCCGTACTACATCTCCAGTCCGATCCTGTTCCATTGCCTGGACTACGCCGACGCCATCGCCGACATGCACTTCATGCTGCAGCGGGAGGTGGTCGAGCGCATGGCCGCGGCACCCGGCAGCAAGGTCTACGGACGTCTCAGCGTGATGCTGCAGCTGGCCTGCACGGTCGAGCCGCTGTTTCGCGTCGCGCCCGGCGCGTTCCGGCCGCCGCCCAAGGTCGACTCGGCGGTGGTGCGGCTGACGCCGAAACCGCCGGCGCAGCGTCCGCAGGCCGACCCGGCACGGATCGCGACGGTGGTGCGCGCCGCCTTCGGGCAGCGCCGCAAGACGCTGAGCAACGCCCTGCGCGGCGTGCTCGATGCCGACGCCCTGCGCACCGCCGGCATCGATCCGCAGGCGCGTGCGGAGACGCTGGCGCCGGAGGTCTTCGTGCGCCTGGCGCAGCTGCCGCACGACTGATACCTGTTCGCGATCAGGACACGAAAACCGCGCAGTCCGGATGCAGCGCAGCGGAATCCGGGAATCAGGTACGGCCCCGGATTGCGCCTCTCACGAGGCTCCATCCGGGCTACTCGTCATATCGATTGAATGCAACTTGGCATGACGCCCTTGCCGCCGACGAGCACGCTGCCCACAATCGCGCCATGAGCACTGAAGCCCTCTACCGCATCGCCATCGCGGTGCGCACGCGCTATCTCGCCGAGCAGTCGCAGCCCGCGCAGCAGCGCTTCGTCTTCAGCTACACCATCTCCCTGCACAACGCCGGCGCGCTGCCGGCGCGTCTGCTCAGCCGCCACTGGCTGATCACCGACGCCGACGGCAAGGTCGAGGAAGTGCGCGGCGAGGGCGTGGTCGGCGAGCAGCCCTGGCTGCGTCCCGGCGAGCGCTACGAATACACCTCCGGCGCGGTGCTGGCGACCAGCGTCGGCACCATGGCCGGCAGCTACCAGATGCTGGCCGACGACGGCACCCGCTTCGACGCGCCGATTCCGTCGTTCGTGCTGTCCGTCCCGCGCACCCTGCACTGATGGCCGTCTACGCGATCGGCGACGTCCAGGGCTGCTATCCCGAGCTGAACCGGCTGCTGGAGACGTTGCGCTTCGATCCCGCCCGCGACCGCCTGTGGTTCTGCGGCGACCTGGTCAACCGTGGCGGCGAGTCGCTGCAGGTGCTGCGCCTGGTGCACGGCCTCGGCGAGGCCTGCGTGGTCACGCTGGGCAATCACGATCTCAGCCTGCTGGCGGTGGCGACGCGCTCCGAAGAGGCACAGGCGCGCGTCAATCCCGAGCTGCGTTCGGTGCTGTTCGCCGAGGACCGCGACACCCTGCTGCCGTGGCTGCGCCGGCGCAAGCTGCTGCATCACGACGCCGGGCTCGGCTTCACCCTGGTGCACGCCGGGCTGGCGCCATCGTGGACGCTGAAACTGGCGCAGCGCAACGCCGCCGAGATCGAGCGCGAACTGGACGGCCCGCAGCACCGGCGCCTGCTGCAGCACCTGTTCGGCAACAAGCCGGCGGCATGGCATCCCGGGCTGCGCGGCATCGAGCGCTGGCGTGCCGGCATCAACGTGTTCACCCGCATGCGCTACTGCGACGTGCGCGGACGGCTGGATTTCGACAGCAAGGGCGCGCCGGGCACCCAGCCTGCCGGCATGTATCCGTGGTACGAGGTGCCGGGCATGGTGCGCCGCGAGACGCGCGTGATCTGCGGCCACTGGTCGGCGCTGGGCCGCTTCGACGGTCTGGGCGTGTATGCGATCGACACCGGCTGCGTGTGGGGCGGCCGCCTGACCGCGCTGCGCCTGGACGGCGACGAACCGCAGTTCATCAGCGTCGCCGCCGAGCCGCAGCGCAAGCGCGCGCCCGGACGCGAAGACTGAGAGCTTGGGCAGCGATCGGCGACGCGGTCCCGGTCAACCCGGCGCCGGATCGCCGTCCGCAAACGCGCTCTCGAAGCACGCCGCCAGCGCCGCCGCCAGCTGCACGCCGGTCACCGGTTTGCGCAGAAAGCCGTCCATGCCGGCGGCGCGCGCGCGCAAAGCCTCGTCGCCGCCGGAGCGCGCGGTGATCGCCACGATCGGCAGCCGTCGCCCGCTGCCGGCCTCGCGGGCGCGCACCATGCGCGCCAGCTCGAAACCGTCCACGCCGGGCAGATCCAGATCGATCAGCAGCGCATCGAACGGCCCCTGCGCGAGCACGGCCAGCGCGGCCAGGCCGTGGG
>JAJYMF010000317.1 GCA_021787175.1 Pseudomonadota bacterium
CGGACTCGGCTACGCCGCATCAAGCACATGCGTGATCGATGCGCGGCAAGCCATCCATGGCTTGAGGAAGGTCTGAACTCGTTCAGACCTTCCCAAGGGGTAGAAAATCAACGGCGCGCTGGCCTGAACGGCGCGCCGGCCGGGCGTCGGTCAGTGGCCTTCACCTTGGCAGTGATGCGAGCCGCCGCCGTCGGAGTTGCCGTCGCCACCCCGGTGGTCGCCACCGGAGTTGCCGTCGCCGCGCCGGTGGTCGCCTTCGGAGTTGCCATCGCCGCCCCGCTGGTCGCCGCCAGGGTAGCCGTAGCCGGGGTAGAAACAACCGCTCAGCGAGCAGCCGAGCAGCAGGATCGCCGCGGCGGCGAGAATGCGTCTGATCGTGGATGAGGACATGGGAGCCACCGGTCGGGGGGCCGAGCATGGCATAACTGCACAAGGCGCAAGGGGGTCCGGTTCACTTTCTGAACCTCAAGGCACAAGGGGGTCAGGGCCCCGTTCAGCGTCAACGTTCAGCGTCACCAAGTGAACCTGGCCCCGTTCGGCGGCAGACCATCAGCACGGTGTCCACGCGCGGGTCATCGATCAGACCCGGCTGCCACCGCAGCTCTTTCTGCATGCGCAGGCCGATGGGCATGAACACATGGTTGTACCACCACATCGCGCGCTCGCGATGATGGGTCAGATGCCACATGCCCAGGGCGACCAGGCGCGGGGATTTGGGTTGCATGCCGAAGACGGCGCTGCGCTCGATGTCGAACCCGTGACGCCGAAGCGTGTCCGCCAGATCCTGCGGTTCGTAGCGGCGGCGGTGGCCGACGAAGTCGTCGAACGCGGTCCATGCGGCCTCGTGCAGGGGCACCGAGACCAGCAGTACGCCGCCGGGCACGCATACGCGCGAAAGCTCGGCCAGCGCGATCTCGTCGTCGTCGACATGCTCGACGATGTCGAAGCTGCAGACCAGATCGAAGGTCTGGTCGGCGAACGGCAACGCGTTGATCACGCCGACCGCGGCGGCGGCACCGCGCGCCCGCAAGCGCACCATGGCCGCGGCGCTGATGTCCAGGAATTGGGTGCGCTCCAGCGGCAGGCGCGGGCGCAGACCCGGCGCCACTTCCAGGGCTCTTCGTGATTGCGCAGCCAGCGCCGAGACCAGCGGCCAGGTGTTGAACCGGCGCGGCTCGATCAGCCGGGCATCGGCCCACAACGTGTCATACAACGCCCGATTGGCCGCTGCCAGTTCCGTGTTGCTGCGTACATGCAGCGCGGAGTCGCCCATGCGATTGGCCGGGGTGTCGAGGAGAGCGGTCAAGCCGCTGGGCGCAGTATGGACCGCTGCGCGTTTCGGAGCGGGACGGAACGGGGTCGGGTTCACCTGCCGGGATTCAGGGAGTGAGCCTGGTTGCTGCCCGGTCTGAGCCGCCCCGCCCGGCTTCACCGCCGTGTCGCCAGCACGCCATCCAGCGCCAGCCGGGCCTTGAAACCGGCCTGTTCCAGCCGTTTCGCCACCTCGCGCGGCACATCGCGGCCGCTGGTGAGCCTGTTCGGGCTGCCGGTGTAGTGGAACAGGCGCCCGCCTCGGCGCAGCACGCGCGCCAGCTGGTCGTGGAACGCCTGCGAGTACAGCTCACCGGCGATGCCGAAGCGCGGCGGGTCGTGCAGCAGTGCGTCCACCGAGGCGTCGGCGATCTGCGCGATCGCCTGGGACACGTCGGCATGCTCGAGCCGCAGGCGGCCGCCGCTGGCGGGCGCGTCGGGGTCAACCTCATCAGAATCCGGCGACCACGGGTTGAGCGTGCGCAGCCAGAGCACGTCGGCGTTCTTCTCGAACGAATGGATGCGCGCCACGCCCGCCTCCAGGCAGCACGCCGCAAAGTAGCCGAGGCCGCCGCAGGTATCGAGCACCACCTTGCCGCGCGGTTCGATCAGCGCCACCTTGCGGCGCGCATCCTCGAGCGGCGATTCCTGCGCGGTGGGCAGCATCTTGATGCCGTCGATCTCGAAGGTGGGCGCGCCCCACTCGGTCGGCACCAGCTTGATCAGCGAGCCGGAAAAGCGCGACACCGGCACGAACGCGTCGCCGTCCCAGTGATAGATCGTGCGGTCCTTCAACGGGGGCGGATACGGATAGCATCGGCCCCGCCACTGCCAGGCGTTCGTCTCCAGCGCCGCGCTGCCGATCGAGACACCCAGATCCAGCGAGCCGGCCCATGCGCCCGCACCGGCGTCGCGCGCGGCCCGCAGGGCCTCGGCGACGGGGCGCGTGAGCAGCGGGCCGGGATCATGCGACACGGCGGGCGATCTCCTGGGACGCGATAAGGGGACGGCAATCAAACGCGACGACCCTGGCTTCGGATCGTCCCGCCTCGCCTGCGTGGACGGAGCATCGCAGGCCCGCCCGCCATTCGGCTAGGCTGCGATGCATCCGCCAGGGGGAGTTGCGGCATGGCCTTGAAGATCATCGGCGCCGGGTTCGGGCGCACCGGCACCTTGTCGACCTGCACCGCCCTCAACCAGCTTGGTTTTCCCTGCTATCACATGTTCGAGGTGCTGGAGAACAAGCAGAACAAGTCGCATCTGGATTTCTGGCGTCGCGTGGCCCATGCCGAGCCGGGCAGTCGGCACGACTGGGAGCGGGTGTTCGCCGGCTACACCGCCAGCGTGGACAACCCGGCCTGCTGCGTATGGCGCGAGCTGATGGTGGCGTATCCGGAGGCCAAGGTGCTGCTGACACTGCACCCGCGCGGGGCCGAAGCCTGGTACGAGAGCACGATCGACACGATCTATGCCTCCAACCGGATGTGGCAGTTCAAGGTGCTGGAGCTGACCACGCCGTTCGGGCGCAAGTTCGGCGACATGACGCGCACGCTGATCTGGGGGCGCTCGCACCGGGGCACCATGGAGCACCGCGAACAGGCCATCGCGCACTACCACCGGCACATCGAGGACGTGAAGGCCGCGGTGCCGCCGGAGAAGCTGCTTGTGTTCTCGGTCGACCAGGGCTGGCAGCCGCTCTGCGATTTTCTCGGCGTGCCGGTGCCGGACACGCCGTTTCCCAACGTCAACGACCGCGCGGCGATCAAGCAGACGCTGCGCCAGATGAGCCAGGGCGCTTATGTGATTCTCGCGGCGGCTGCGGCCGGCGGTGCCGGCCTGGTCTACGCCGTGCTGCATTACGTGTAAAACCGGATCGGAGCCCCTTGCCGGCTGGGCTTGCGACGGATGGCGCCGTGGATCGGCAATGCCCGATGAGCGAAGCGCGGCGGAGACCCGCGCATGGGTGCAGCAACAGCGCATGCCTGGCACGCCACGATTCCAGCGCGAGATCGAGGCGATCATCGGGCGTTGCACCGGCGTCCGCGCAGCCCATCGGCCGCGGCGTGCCGAGGGCAACACAGAAAGTGGCCCTGACCCGCTTTGATCGAGTAAGGTCAGCGCCCCGTGGTATCCACGCGGTGAACCCCGTTCCGTTGATGTCCAGCCCCGCCATCCCGTCGATTCAACTCTCGCCCATCGTCGCCGGCCTCTGGCGCAGCGTGGACTGGCACCAGCCGGTTCCCGAGCGCGTGCGCTGGATCGAGCAGGCGCTGGCGCTCGGCATTACGGCCTTCGATCACGCGGACATCTACGGGGGTTACCAGGCCGAGGCGTTGTTCGGCGAGGCGCTGCGC
>JAJYMF010000089.1 GCA_021787175.1 Pseudomonadota bacterium
CGTTCAATCGATACGCTGGGTAGCCCGGATGGAGCCTCGTGAGAGGCGCCATCCGGGGCCGTACCCAGCCGGATTCCCGGATTCCGCTGCGCTGCATCCGGGCTACGCGGTTCTCGTGTCTTGATCGCGAACCGGTATGAGTTCATCGCATCCACGCCGCCTGGCGACGTGGATGCGGTCAGCGGACCGCCGCACAAAGGCGAACCAGATCCTCGTACCCGCTGAAACGCGCGGCGGCGCCGCAGCCCGGGCAGGCGGCGTCGCGCGGGAGCCGCAGTTCGCGAAAGCGCATCTCCAGCGCGTCGAACAGCAGCAAACGACCCACCAGCGGCGTGCCGATGCCGAGCAGGAGCTTGAGCGCCTCGGTCGCCTGCAGCAGGCCGATCACTCCGGGCAGCACACCGAGCACGCCGGCCTCGGCGCAGTTCGGCGCGTCCGCCGCCGCGGGCGGCTCGGGAAACAGGCAGCGATAGCAGGGCGAATCCGCGCGCCGGGGATCGAACACGCTGACCTGGCCGCTGAAGCGCTCGACTGCACCGTACACCAGCGGCAGACACAGCCGCAGGCTGGCCGCCGCCAGCAGATAGCGGGTCGGAAAATTGTCGGCGCCGTCGATCACCACGTCGTGCCCGTCCAGCAGGGTCTCGACACTGGCGGCCTCCACGCGCGCGGCACGCGCCACGACCCGCACCCTGGGATTGAGCGCCGCCAGCGTCATGCGCGCCGATTCGACCTTGGTCATGCCCACGCGGGCATCGGCATGCAGCACCTGACGGTGCAGGTTGGAGCGCTCGACGCGATCGTCGTCGACCAGCGTCAGCGTGCCGACGCCGGCCGCGGCGAGATACAGCGCCGCCGGCGCGCCCAGGCCACCGGCGCCGACCAGCGCGACCCGCGCCGCGGCCAGTCGCGACTGGCCCGCAACGCCGACCTGCGGCAGGCGCAGCTGACGCGCGTAGCGGTCCTGCGCATCGGCGTCGAGCACGCCGGCCTGCACCGGCAGACCGGCGGCCAGCCAGCGTCCGAAACCGCCCGCCACCGAGGCAACCCGGCGATGGCCGCGCGCGTGCAGCGCCTGTGCCGCCCGCAGCGAGCGCTGTCCGGCCGCGCAGATCAGCAGCACCTCGCGCTCGGGCGGCGCCAGCGCGGCAATCTCTCGCAGCAGCCGTTCGCCCGGCATGCCGATTGCACCATCCGGCGTGCCGAGCGCACGCTCGTCGTCGTCGCGCACGTCGATCAGGAGCGCGCCGCCCAGCTGGCGCCGTCGCGCTTCGACTGCGTCCAACTGCTCGATCGCACCAGCAACGTCCGGTGCGCTCATGGCCACAGCTCCGGCAGCGGCAGCACCTCGATCACGCTGCCCACCGCCAGCTCGCGCGCGTCCTCCGGGATCAAGCCGAGGCTGTTCGCCACGGCCAGCCCGGACAGCTGCGCGGAGCCCTGCCGCGCATGCGCCGAGAACTGCAGGCGCGCGTCGGTGCCGCAATCCAGGCTGCCGCGCAGGAACTCCGCGCGCTCGTGACGCTTGTGGATGGCGTGCGTCAGGGCGGCGCGCAGCATCGAGGGCGGCTCGCGGCCGGCCAGATGCCGCAACGCCGGGCGCACCAGGGTCAGGAACGTCGCCGCCGAGGACACCGGATTGCCGGGCAGCGCGAACCACAGCGCCGACTCGATCTCGGCGGCCAGCGCCGGCATGCCCGGCTTGATGCGCACCTTCCAGAAATGCACCCGGCCGTGACGCTGCGCCAGCTGCGGCAGCAGATCCGCATCGCCGACCGAGGCGCCGCCGCTGGTCAGCAACACGTCGGCCATCACCGCCAGCGCCCGCAGCGCCTGCTCCGTGGCCTGTGCGTCATCGCCGACGTGGCGCACCGCCACGACCTCCGCACCGCTTGCCGCCGCGAGCGCGGCCAGCATCGGCCCGTTGCTGTCGCGCAGCTGACCGAAGCCGGGCACGGCCGTCGCCGGCACCAGTTCGTCGCCGGTCGTCAGGATCGCCACCCGCGGCCGCCGATGCACCGCGACCGTGACGATGCCGAAGCTCGCCAGCAGCGCCAGCGCACCCGGGTCCAGCACGCGCCCGGCTGCCAGCACCTCGTCGTCCGCAGCGAAATCCTCGCCGACCGCACGCACGTTGGCGCCGGCGGCGGTTCCGGCGCCGACGATGACGGCATCGCCCTCGACGCGCACGCGTTCCTGGATCACCACGGTGTCGGCGCCCGACGGCAGCGGCGCGCCGGTGGTGACGCGCACGCAGGTGCCCGGCGCGACCGCCGGTGCCGGCGCCGTGCCGGCCAGCTGGCGGCCGATCAGCCGCAGCGCCTGCTCGCCCGTCAGCGGCAGATCCGCGGCGCGCAGCGCGTAGCCGTCCATCGCCGAGTTGGCGAAGGCCGGCAATGCGTGCGGCGCGCGCAGCGGTTGCGCCAGGATGCGGCCGACGGCGGATTCGGCGGCGATCGGTTCGGTCGGTCGTGCGCGTGATGCCGCCAGCGCCTGCACGATCGCGCGCGCCTCGTCGAGGCCGATGTGCTGCGGGGTATCGGAGGGAAAGATTGCGCTCATGCGTAACAGCGTAGCGCGGCGGCGGAACGATGGCGTCAGTGCTTGCCGCGCACGTGCCGCAACAGGCGGCGGCGCTTCTGCTGCTGGCGCTCGTTCAGCACGTTGCGGCGGCCGGCGTAGGGGTTTTCGCCTTCGCGAAACTCGATGCGCACCGGCGTGCCTTCCAGCTTGAAGCGCTTGCGGAAGAAATTCTCGAGATAGCGCTGATAGCTGTCGGCGATGTGCGCGGTGCGCGAGCCGTGGATCACGATCGTCGGCGGATTGTGTCCGCCCGGATGCGCGTAGCGCAGCTTGGGCGCGTGGCCGCGCACCAGCGGCGGCTGGTGACCGGCATAAGCCTGCTCGAGCGCGCGCGTCAGCGCCGAGGCAGTCAGATCGCGGGTGGCCGCGGCGTGTGCGCGATCGACAGCGCGCATCAGTTCACGCAGGCCCGAGCCGTGCAGCGCGGAGACGAACACCGTCTTCGCCCAAGCCACGAAATCGAGCCGGCGTTCGAGCCCGCTGCGGCACTGCTGGCGCTGGTAGGCATCGAGTCCGTCCCACTTGTTGGCGGCGATCACCAATGCGCGACCGGCATCGAGGGCATGGCCGATCAGCGCCAGATCCTGGTCCGTGATGCCTTCGCTGGCGTCGATCAGCAGCACCGCGACCTCGGCCGCCTCCAGCGACTGCAGGGTCTTGATCACGCTGAATTTCTCCAGCGCCTCCTCGACCCGACCGCGGCGCCGCACGCCGGCGGTGTCGATCAGCACGTAGCGGCGGCCGTCGCGTTCGAGCGGCACACGGATCGGATCGCGCGTGGTCCCGGCGACGGCCGATACCACCAGGCGGTCCTCGCCCAGCAGACGGTTGATCAGGGTGGACTTGCCGACGTTGGGACGTCCGAGAATGGCGACGCGCACGCCGTCGTCGGTCGGCTCCTCCGGCTCCTCGCTGGGCGGCGGCAGTTGCGCAGCCACGGCGGCGAGCAGTCCGTCGACGCCGCGCGAGTGCGCCGCGGCCAGCGGCAGCATCGCGGCGACGCCCAGCACGGCGAACTCCGCCAGCGCGCCCTGCTCGTCGAGGCCGTCGGTCTTGTTGACCGCGATCAGCACCGGCTTGCC
>JAJYMF010000023.1 GCA_021787175.1 Pseudomonadota bacterium
ATCTGGATGCGCGGCGGGTCCCCTGCCCGCCGCGCGTCCGCGTCAGTGTACGTCCTTCCAGAACTCACGTTTCAGCAGAAACGCCAGGAAGGTGAACCCCGCCAGATACAGCAGTACCCATACGCCGATGCGCTCGCGCTGCAGCGCCGCCGGTTCGGAAACATACTGCAGAAAGGTGGTCAGGTCGCGGATGGTGCGGTCGTACTGCGCGGGCGTCTGCACGCCGGCCTGGCTGAGCACGAGGCGTTCGACATGCGGATCGTGCCCCGGCGCCGCCGGTGCGTAAACTGGCGTCTGCACGCCCTGCAGCTCCCACAGCGGGAAAGGCATCGACACGTTGGGGAACACCGTGTTGTTCCAGCCGACCGGACGCGTCGGATCGACGTAGAACGATTTCAGGTAGGTGTAGACCCAGTCCGGCCCGCGGGCGGCGACTTCCAGCGACAGGTCGGGCGGCGCCTTGCCGAACCACTTCGCGGCCTCGTCCTCTGGCATCGCCGAGATCACCGGATCGCCGAACTTGCCTCCGGTCATGTCGAGGTTGGTCATCACCTGCGCTTCGCTCAGATCGAGATCCTGGGCGATACGCGAGTAGCGCATGTACTCCAGCGAATGGCAGCCCGCGCAGTAGTTGAAGAACGTGCGCGCGCCGCGCTGCATCGCGGCGACGTCGTGGATATTGGTGTGTGCCGCGTCGAGCGCGCCGCCCTCCTCGGCCAGTGCGACGGTGGCCGTCAGCAGGCCGAGCGCGAGGACCAGGGAACGGAGGAATGGCTTAGTCATGCGTGGTCACCCGCAGCGGAACCGGCTTGGTCTTCTCCCAGCCGAAGTAGGTGTAGGCCCAGAGGAAGATGAAGAAGGCGAAATAGACGCCGGTCAGCGCGCGACCGATGTAGGTGTCGCCGATCCAGGTGCCCTCGCCACCGCCGATCTTGCCCAGCCAGATGAAGGCCAGCGCGAACAGCCCCAGCGCGATCTTGTAGCTGGCGCCGCGATAGCGCCAGGACTTGACCTTGCCGCGGTCGATCCAGGGCATGAAGAACAGCACCGCGATCGCCGCGAACAGCGTGATCACGCCTAGGCCCTTGCTGGGGATCACGCGCAACATGGCGTAGAACGGCATGAAGTACCACACCGGATGGATCGCCGCCGGCGTCACCAGGTTGTTGGCGGGAACGAAGTTGTCGTGCTCGAGGAAGAAGCCGAAGAAGGTCGGCTGGTAGAAGATGATGAAGGCGGCGATCAGCAGGAACACACCGACGCCGAACAGGTCCTTCACCGTGTAGTAGGGATGAAACGGAATGCCGTCCAGCGGCTTGCCGTCGGCGTCCTTGTTGGCCTTGATCTCGATGCCGTCGGGGTTGTTGGAGCCGACCTGATGCAGCGCGGCCAGGTGCAGCACCACCAGCAGCAGCAGCACCAGCGGCAGTGCGATCACGTGCAGAGCGAAGAAGCGGTTGAGCGTGGCGTCGGCGGGCAGGAAGTCGCCCATGATCCACTCCACCAGCTTGTCGCCGATCACCGGCACCGCACCGAACAGCGAGATGATCACCTTGGCGCCCCAGAACGACATCTGCCCCCACGGCAGCACGTAGCCCATGAAGGCCTCGGCCATCAGCGCCAGATACACGAACATGCCGAGGATCCACAGCAGCTCGCGCGGCTTCCTGTACGAGCCGTACATCAGCGCACGGAACATGTGCAGATACACCACGACGAAGAACAGCGAGGCGCCGGTGGTGTGCATGTAGCGGATCAGCCAGCCCCACTCCACGTCGCGCATGATGTACTGCACCGAGGCGAAGGCGCCGGCCGCGCTCGGGTTGAAGTTCATGGTGAGGAAGATGCCGGTGACGATCTGGTTGACCAGCACCAGCATTGCCAGCGAGCCGAAGTAGTACATCACGTTGAAGTTCTTCGGCGCGTAGTACTCGGCGGTGTGCGCACGCATGAAGCCGATGATGGGCAGACGCTCCTCGATCCAGGCGAGCGCCTTGTTGTCAGGCTTGTAGGCATCGGGCGCGGCGGCCATCACGCGGCTCCTTTCGGGCTGACGCCGATACGCACGTGGGTATCGTCGATGAAGTGATAGGGCGGAACCACCATGTTCAGCGGCGCGGGCACGCCCTGGAACACGCGGCCGGCGACGTCGTAGCGCGACTTGTGGCAAGGGCAGAAGAAGCCGCCCTTCCAGTGGGCGTCGAACGGCTCGGGCCTGATCTCGCCGTAATAGTCGGGCACGCAGCCGAGGTGGGTGCAGATGCCGATCATCACCAGCCACTCGGGCTTGATCGAGCGCCAGGTGTTCTTGCAGTAGGAAGGCTGCTGGTCTTCCTCGCACTTGGGATCGCGCAGACGCGGATCCAGCGACGGCAGGTCGGCCAGCTGCTCCTTGGTGCGGTTGACCACGAACACCGGCAGCCCGCGCCAGGCAAAACGGACCATCTGGCCCAATTCGATCTTGCTGATGTCCGCGGTCACCGGAGCGCCCGCCGAAAGGGCGCGCGCGCTGGGTTCCCATGACTCGATGAACGGCACCGCCGCGGCCACCACACCCACGCCGCCGATCACGGCGGTGGTGGCGGTGAGGAAGCGGCGGCGGCCGTGGTCTACGCCTTCGTTCGCCATCAGGCTCTCCGGAACGACATTGCGACTGGGAAAGGGATCGCTGTCCCCAAAAAACGGCCTAGTGTAACGAGTGGCTTGCCGCCCTTACAATCGAGATCTGTCTCTCTGCGGCGACATTACGCATGCTGCGCCCGCTCGATCTGCTTGCGTTTGCGCTGCGCGCCGCGGTGGCGGGACTGGCGGTGGCCCTGCTGCTGATCCTGGTCTGGCCGAGCGCCGGCACGGCGCTGCGCGTGCGCCTCGGGCTCGCCACGGCGCCGCAACCGGCACCGGTGACGACCGCAATCGCGGCGCCGGCGTCCTATGCCGACGCGGTCGCGCGCGCGGCGCCCGCGGTGGTCAACATCTACGCCAACCGCACCGTGCTCGAGCAGCCGCTGCGGGCGTTCTCCGATCCCCTGCTGCAACAATTGCTGGGCCCGCAGGCCTACGGCCCGGTGCGCCCGCGGCGGGTACAGAACCTGGGTTCGGGCGTGATCGTCAGCAGCAAGGGCTACGTGCTGACCAACAATCACGTGATCGCCGGCGCCGACAACATCCAGGTGATGCTCTACGACGGCCGCGTGGCCAAGGCGACCGTGATCGGCAGCGACCGCGACACCGATCTGGCGGTGCTGAAGATCGACGTCCATCCGCTGCCCGCGGTGGCGATCGAGGACCCGCATCCGGTGCGCGTCGGCGACGTAGTGCTGGCGATCGGCAATCCGCTGGGCATCGGCCAGACGGTGACCATGGGCATCGTCAGCGCGCTCGGCCGCCAGCTCAGCCTGTCCACCGACGAGGACTTCATCCAGACCGACGCCGCGATCAACTCCGGCAACTCCGGCGGCGCGCTGGTCAACTCGCTGGGCGAGCTGGTCGGCATCAATACCGCCATGCTCGGCCGTGCCTCCGGCGCCGAAGGCATCAGCTTCGCGATCCCGGTGCGCACCGCGCGCATGGTGCTGGAGCAGATCATTCGCCACGGCCGCGTGGTGCGCGGCTGGCTGGGCGCCGACTACGCCCCGATCGCGCTGTCGCGCGGCGGCCT
>JAJYMF010000191.1 GCA_021787175.1 Pseudomonadota bacterium
TCCGATCTCCTGGCGCGCACCTCCAAGACCCCCGGCCGCACCCAGCAGCTGGTGGTCTTCACCCTGCCCGACGGCCGCCGCCTGATTGATCTTCCGGGCTACGGCTACGCCAAGGTGCCGGCCGACCTGCGCGAGCACTGGCGCGGCGAACTGGAGCGCTATCTGCGCGAGCGCCGCAGCCTGCGCGGACTGGCGCTGATCATGGACATCCGCCACCCGCTGAAGGATTTCGACCGCGCGATGCTGGCGTTTTGCGCCGACACCGTGCTGCCCTGCCACCTGCTGCTGAGCAAGGCCGACAAGCTCGGCCGCGGCGAAATGTCGCGCACGCTGGCGCAGGTGCGCCGCGAACTGGCCGGACTGGGCACCGGCTTCAGCGCGCAGGCGCTGTCGGCGCTGCGCGGCGAAGGCGTCGACGAGGCGCGGACCGCGCTGGCCGCATTGCTGGATGGGCCGGCGCGCGACTGAGCGCTCGCGAGTCCAGCGGCAGCGCGATCGGGCGGCGCATGCGCCGCTGCTAAGCTTTGTCGGCACCGGAGTCCTGCGAACCGGACGGTTGGCCGACACACCCGAGGTGTTCCGCATGAAGCAGCCCCCCGTGATCGCGCCGTCGATCCTGTCCGCCGATTTCGCGCGCCTCGGCGACGACGTTCGCGCCGTGCTGGACGCCGGCGCCGACTGGGTGCATTTCGACGTCATGGACAACCACTACGTCCCCAATCTCACCATCGGTCCGCTGGTGTGCAGGGCGCTGCGCGACTTCGGCATCAAGGCGCCGATCGACGTGCATCTGATGGTCAAGCCGGTGGACCGCATCGTGCCGGACTTCGCCCAGGCCGGCGCCTCGCTGATCAGCTTCCATCCCGAGGCCAGCGAGCACGTCGACCGCACCCTGCAGCTGATCCGCGACCACGGCTGCAAGGCCGGGCTGGTGTTCAATCCGGCCACGCCGCTCGACTACCTCGACTACACCCTCGACCGGCTCGATCTGGTGCTGATCATGTCGGTCAACCCGGGCTTCGGCGGACAGAGCTTCCTGCCGCTCGCGCTGGACAAGCTGCGCGCGGCGCGCGAACGCATCGACCGCAGCGGGCGCGCGATCCGGCTGGAGGTGGACGGCGGCGTCAAGCCGGACAACATCGCCGCGATCGCCGCGGCGGGCGCCGACACCTTCGTCGCCGGATCGGCGATTTTCGGCGCGCCCGATTACCAGGCCGCGATCAGCGCAATGCGCGCGGCGATCGGCTGAGCAAAAAAACGGGCCGGCACGAATCCGACACGGCCGGCCCAATCCACCACCCGATTCAAGACCCGCCGCGCCGACGCGCGCACGACCGGCGGAGATGCCGGCCGGACGCTCCTGTCAGCCGGCATGGGGATAGATTTCGTCTGCGATCCAGTAGCAGGCAAGCACGGCCGCGAACAGCGCCCCCGACAGCCACAGGATCCAGCGCGAGCGCAGCCAGAGTTCCCGGGAGGACGAACGTTGCAGCGCGGCCTCGACGACGTAAGCCGCGCAGTAGCAGGCGTTGGCCAGCGCCGCGAGCGCCAGCAGCGCCATCAGCGAGGGCCAGGTCACTGCCGAACGGAAGCGGGGCCAGGTGAACACCAGCCACGCGGCGACAACCCCGGCGAGAACCAGGTTGTAGGCAATGCGCCGCGGCTCCCAGTAGCGCAGTGCATCGTGGAGCCACGTTCCGGGCGTGCCCGGCAAGCGGGTGGACGGCGTGACACTCATCGGGCCTTTCCTGCCGCGCCGGACATCGGCTCAAGACCGCCGGAGCGGGCATGCCCTGCACGATGCGATCAAAGCGGCCGCCACTCGGCGTCGGGTTCCGGCGGTGCAGGCGAGACCACCACCGCACCCTCGCCCGGCTCGCGCCAGCTTTCTGCATCGCCATCGCAGCGCGTACTGGCTTCCATCGCTCACCTCCACATCACCAGCAGGCCGATCAGCAGGGCGCCGACGGCGAACAGCACGCGCAGCGGCTCGAAGCCGGGCGCGAGGTCGGAATTGCGGGAAACGGGCAGCTCGTTCATCGGGGATCTCCGTGGCGACGACGCCATTGCGCGCCGCGGCGGCGCCCGCGCGCGGCGGCCCGCGGGCGCGAACGCGGACGATTGCGGGCGAATTGCGGGCAATGCACGCCGGGCGCTTGCGCCGCGCGCAGGCCGGACGCACGCTGGCGGCATCCGGAGAGCCGCCATGCGCCGCAACATCGCCATCGTCGAAGACCAGCCTTCCGATCGCGTCCGGCGCAGACAGGCGCTCACCCGCATCGGCTACGACGTGCGCGGCTACGCCGGCCGCCGCGAGGCCGCCGACGCCTTCGCCACGCGCCTGCCGGAGCTGGTGATCATCGACATCGGCCTCGGCGACGAACCCGAGGGCGGCTTCGAGTTGTGCCGCGCGCTGCGCGCGCGCTCGGCGACGCTGCCGATCCTGTTTCTGACCGCGCGCGATTCCGATTTCGACGTGATCTCCGGCCTGCGCCTGGGCGCCGACGACTACCTCAGCAAGGACGTCAGCCTGCATCATCTGGCCGCACGTGTCGGCGCGCTGTTCCGCCGCGTCGAGGCGCAGCACGCGCCGGACGCCGGAGAGACGGTGATCGAGCACGGTGCGCTCAAGCTGGAGACCGAGCGCATGCGCGTCACCTGGAACGGCGCCGAGGTCGCGCTGACGGTGACCGAGTTCTGGATGGTGCATACCCTGGTGCGCTTCCCGGGCCACGTGAAGAGCCGCGACCAGCTGATGCGCGAGGCCGAACTGGTGGTCGACGACGCCACCATCACCTCGCACGTCAAGCGCATCCGCAAGAAATTCGTCGCGGTCGACGCGGCCTTCGACGCGATCGAGAGCGTGCACGGCGTCGGCTACCGCTGGCGTGTCTGATACCCCTTCGCGGTCAAGACACGAAAACCGCGTAGCTCGGATGCAGCGCAGCGGAACCCGGGAAGGGTGCATCGAGAAAGATTTTTGTCCGCGAAGGGCGCGAAGGGCGCAAATGATTTGTCTTATTTTGAGGATCGAGCCCCGGATTGCGCCCCGATGGGGCTCCATCCGGGCTGCCCAGCGTATCGATTGAACGCAACGGGGCATGCGAACGCGCGCCCAGCCGCCGCGCCGCCGGCCACGACGTAGGATGCACGGGTCGCACCGCGCGCGACCTGACCGAGCCGGCTGTCCGCACCGATGACCCTGCGCCGCAAACTGCTGCTGGTCGCGCTGTCCACGCTGGTGCTGCCGGTGGCAGGCTGGCTGTATCTGCGGCAGATGGAACGCGTGCTGCGCGACGGCCAGGCCGACGCCCTGCGCGCGACCGCGCGCGCGATGGCGCGTGCACTGGAAGCCGAGCGCGTGCCGCTGCCGCCCGCCGGTCCGGCCTGGTATGTCGAAACCGCGACCACGCCGATCGCGATCGACGGCTACCTCGACGATTGGGCGCCGCTGGCGCCGTGGGTGCAGAAGCCCGCGCCGGGACTGCGCGTGCAACTGGCCCGCGACGGCGCCGCGCTCGCCATCGCGATCGCCGTGCGCGAGGGCAGGCGCACGCGCGCCGACGCCGGCGACGCCGATGCGCTGCGCGCCGATCATCTGCTGCTGACCTTCGTGCGCGGCGCGGCGCAGCGGCGCTTTCTGGTTGCCAG
>JAJYMF010000011.1 GCA_021787175.1 Pseudomonadota bacterium
CATGGTTGATCAGTCCTCGCCGAGCTTGAGCTCGTGCGCAAGATGCGCGCCGAGCATGGCCTGCGCCGCCGCGAAGAGGAGGCCGCCGCGTGAAAATCAGGGACAACCCAGCACTTGCCGTGCGCGAATCCGGCTACAACTTCGCCTATCTCGATGAACGCACCAAGCGCATGATCCGGCGCGCCATTCTGAAGGCGGTGGCGATTCCTGGATATCAGGTGCCGTTCGGTTCGCGCGAAATGCCCCTGCCCTACGGATGGGGGACAGGCGGTCTTCAGGTGACCGCGGCGATCATCGGCCCGGACGATGTGCTCAAAGTCATCGATCAGGGTGCCGATGACACTGTCAATGCGATAAACATCCGCCGCTTCTTGCAGCGCACCACCGGTGTCGCCACCACCATGCGCACCACGGAAGCGACGCTGATCCAGACCAGACATCGCATCCCCGAAACGCCGCTCGCTGAAAAGCAGATTCTCGTCTATCAGGTGCCGCAGCCGGAGCCGTTCACCAAGCTCGAGCCGCGCAAAGCCGAAACGCGCGTGATGCACAGCCTTGCCGAATACGGGCTGATGCACGTGAAATTGTATGAGGACATCGCGCGCCACGGCCACATCGCCACCACCTACGATTATCCAGTGATGGTGGGCGGGCGTTATCTCATGGCGCCCTCGCCCATTCCCAAATTCGATAACCCGAAAATGCACATGAATCCCGCATTGCAGCTATTTGGCGCGGGGCGCGAGAAGCGCGTCTACGCCGTGCCGCCTTACACCAAAGTCGAGAGCCTGGCGTTCGATGATTTCCCCTTTGAAATACAGCGCTGGGACAATGCCTGCGCGCTGTGCGGCGCAAACGACAGCTTTCTCGATGAAGTCATCACCGATGACCAAGGCGGGCGCATGTTTGTGTGCTCCGATACCGATTATTGCACGCAACGCCTGAACGCAGCGGACAAAGCAGCGCATGAACAGAAGAGGAGTACCGCATGAGCGCGCAGACGCCAATTCTGCGAGCCATGAACCTCACCCTGCGTTATGGCGAGCGCGCGGCGGTCGATGACGTGAGCTTCGATCTCTGGCCCGGTGAGGTGCTTGCCGTGGTGGGCGAATCCGGTTCGGGCAAGACCACCTTGCTCAACTGCGTGTCGGCGCGCCTCAAGCCCGACGCCGGGAATGTCGAGTTTCTCACTCGGCACGAGGGCGTGGTCGACATCTATGCGCTGTCCGAGGCAACACGCCGCCTTTACGCGCGAACCGACTGGGGCTATGTGCACCAGAATCCGGCCGAAGGGCTGCGCATGGATGTTTCGGCCGGCGCCAACGTCGGCGAGCGCTTGATGGCGCTCGGCGAGCGCCACTACGGGCGCATCCGCGGCGAGGCCACGCAGTGGCTGACACGCGTGGAAATGGAAGCCAGCCGCATCGACGACTCCCCCACCAACTTTTCCGGGGGCATGCGCCAGCGCCTGCAAATCGCGCGCAATCTGGTAACGCGTCCGCGCCTGGTGTTCATGGACGAGCCCACGTCGGGCCTCGACGTTTCGGTGCAGGCGAAACTGCTCGACCTGCTGCGCAATCTCACCCACCAGATGCAGCTTGCCGCCATCGTCGTCACCCACGATCTGGCGGTTGCGCGCCTGCTTGCCCAGCGCATGCTGGTGATGAAATCCGGTTGCGTGGTGGAACAGGGCCTGACCGACCAGGTGCTCGACGATCCGCAGCATCCCTATAGCCAACTGCTGGTCTCCTCGGTGCTGCAACCATGAACCCCGCCCTGCGGATTCGCGGCCTTTCCAAGACTTTCGTGTTGCATAACCAGGGAGGCGCCGAGCTGCCGGTTTTGCATGGCGTCGATCTGGACGTGCATGCGGGGGAGTGCGTGGCGCTTGACGGTCCTTCGGGCGCCGGGAAAAGCACGCTGCTCAAGTGCATCTATGCCAATTACCGCGCCTCCGGCGGCGCCATCGTCGTGAACGACGGGGCGCGCGACATCGACATGGCGGCGGCCTCAGCGCGCGAGCTCATCGCACTGCGGCGCGACACCCTCGGCTATGTGAGCCAGTTCCTGCGCACCATCCCGCGCGTTTCCGCCCTCGACATTGTCGCCGGCCCTCTGCTGGAGGCCGGCGGCGGCGAAGCGGAGACGGCGCGCCACGCGCGGCGCGAGGCCGAGCAGCTGCTGCTCAGGCTGCGTATCCCGATCCGCTTGTGGAGCGTGCCGCCCGCCACTTTTTCCGGCGGGGAGCAACAGCGCATCAATATCGCGCGCGGCCTGATCCGCGCGAAGCCGGTGCTGCTGCTCGACGAACCCACCGCATCCCTCGATGCCGCGAACCGCACGACCGTGATGGCGATGATCAACGAGGCGCGCGCGGCCGGCGCCGCCATCATCGGCATTTTTCACGACCAGCGCGTGCGCGACGCGGTCGCCACCCGCGTGGTCGATATGGCGCCCTTCCAGCGCGCGCAAGCCGCTGCCCCGACCGAAGCATAGCTTCCATGCACGCGATCGTTTTGCTCCCGCCGCGCGGCCTCTGCGGAGGTGTCGCATGAACCGCGCCAGGCACACGCTGAAGGATGCGGTGCTGGCAAATGCCCGCATCGTCATGGTCGACCAGGTGGTGCCGGGAACACTGCTGCTGCGCGCCGGCCGCATCGAGGCCATCGACGCGGCTGCGACCGCCGCGCCAAGTGCGCTCGATCTTGAGGGCGATTTGCTCATCCCCGGCCTGGTGGAACTGCATACCGATAATTTCGAGCGCCACCTCATGCCGCGCCCCAGGGTGCGCTGGCCAGAAATGCCTGCCCTCTTGGCCCACGATGCCGAGCTGGCATCCGCCGGCATTACCACTGTCTACGACGCGCTGGGCGTGGGCGACGCCGAACCCGAGGCGATGCGCGGCCAGGATATGGCGCCGGTGCTTGCGGCGCTGGAAAAGGCGTCGGCCGACGGCCTGCTGCGCGCCGAGCACCGGCTGCATATCCGCTGCGAGCTGCCCGCGCCCAACACGCTGGAGCTGTTCGCCACGTTCGCGGACCATCCGCTGCTCGGCCTGATCTCGCTCATGGACCACACGCCCGGGCAGCGGCAGTGGGAGAACATCGAGCAGGCGCGCATTTATTACTGCGGCAAGAAGGGCTGGTCTGACGAGAAATTCGAGCGCTCGGTGAGGGAATCGCGGCTGTCGCAGGAGAAGTACGCGCAACCGCACCGGCGCTTCTTCGTCGACTATGCGGCGCGGCGCAAGCTCCCGCTCGCGAGCCACGACGATACGCTTGCCGCGCATGTGGAAGAGGGCCACGCGGAGGGCGTGGTGATCTCCGAGTTCCCGACGCGCGTGGAGGCTGCGCGGTCCGCGCGCGGGAAAGGCATGTCCATCGTCATGGGGGCGCCCAACGTGGTGCGCGGCGGTTCGCATTCTGGCAACGTCGCCGCCGTGGAACTGGCGCGCCTGGGACTGCTGGACACGCTCTCATCGGACTATGTGCCGGCCAGCCTGCTGATGGCGGCATTTCGTCTGGTTGCCGATGCGCAATATTCCCTGCCCAAAGCGCTAGCCACGGTTTCGCGCAACCCGGCGCGCGCGCTCGGTCTGGAAGATCGCGGCGAGATCGCTCCCGGCTTGCGCGCCGATCTGGTTCGGAT
>JAJYMF010000264.1 GCA_021787175.1 Pseudomonadota bacterium
CGAGTTGGACAAGTTCATCGAGCACGCGGAGCGCCGGGCCGGCGAGCGGCCGCGCGGCGACTACCCCGCGCGGGCCCGCACGCCCGACCGTCAAGACCACTGCCGCGATGATGAGTACCAGGGCAAGCCGCGCAAATCCTTCCTGCGCGATTTATTCGACTAAGTTTGTGAAAACGTTGCGCCTCTGCACGCAGACGATCGAGGTGGAAGTCCGGGAATTGTAAACCCGCCGCCCATGGCGGCGCGCACGTCTTTTCTCAGGGTATGGATTGAAGGGGGGTGATATGTGGGCGAATTGTGAAGGATATGGCATGGGCTGGCAATGGCTGGGGTGGCTAGGAATGGCGTTCTACTGGCTGATTCCGATGCTGCTGGTGGTGGCGGTGGTGAAGTACCTGATGGGTGATCGCCGCTCAAACGCCCCGGAAACTGAAAGAAAGCCCGCTGCGCTGGCCGTCCTGGGAGAAAGGTATGCTCGGGGAGAGATCGATCGCGATGAATACTTGCAAAAACGTGACGACCTGAAACGGGATTAGGACTGCCTAGGAAATTACGAGCGCCGTGTTGTTGAACAAAGAAAGAGAACGATCCGCACCCCAATACACTGAAACACCCATGCCGTCCGATCGATCCGCTGTGCATTCATTTCCACTTTCGCGATGGACTCGCTTCGCAGCGGTCGCCGGCCCGGGCCTGGTGGTCATGCTGGCCGACACCGACGCCGGCAGCATCATCACGGCGGCGCAAAGCGGCGCGCAATGGGGCTACCGCCTGCTCATGTTGCAGTTGGTGCTGGTCCCCATCCTGTTCGTGGTGCAGGAGTTGACGGTGCGCCTGGGCATCGTGAGCGGCAAGGGCCACGGCGAACTCATTCGCGATCACTTCGGCCGCGGCTGGGCGTGGGTCTCGGTCGGCACGCTCGTCCTGGCCTGCATCGGCGCGCTGTTGAGCGAGTTGAGCGGACTGGCCGGGGTGGGATTGTTGTTCGGCGTGCCGGCGTGGGTCACGATGGCGGTGGTCGTCGGCGGATTGACGCTGATGGCCTATACCGGCTCGTATCTGTCGGTGGAGCGCATTGCGATCGCCATCGGTGCGTTCGAGCTGGTATTCCTCGTGGTGGCCTGGCAAGCGCAACCGCAGGCGACGGCCGTGATGTCGGGCGCCTTGAGCATTCCATGGCGCGACCCGAAATATCTGTACTTGGTCGCCGCCAATATCGGCGCGGTGATCATGCCGTGGATGGTCTTCTACCAGCAGTCCGCCGTGGTGGAGAAGAAGCTAAGCATTGACGACTTGCCGGCGGCGCGCTGGGACACGGCGTTCGGCGCCCTGATCACGCAGGTGATCATGGCCAGCGTGCTGGTGGCCACGGCCGCGACGCTGGGCCGGGCCGACACGCATGCCGCGCTCGATACGGTACAGCAGATCGCCCAGGCGATCACGCCGTTTCTGGGCGAGGGGACAGGTAGATTGCTGTTCGGGCTAGGCATGACCGGCTCAGCGCTGGTCGCGACCATCGTGGTCACGCTGACCGCCGCGCGCAGTTTGGGCGAAGTGCTGGGCGTAAGGCATTCGCTGGAATATGCGCCACGCGAGGCGCCGTGGTTCTACGGTTGCTACACGGTGTCGTTGGCGGCCGGCGGCCTGCTCGTTGCGTCCGGAGTCAATCTCGTCAGCCTCAGCGTCGGCGTGCAGGTGATGAACGCGCTGCTGCTGCCGATCGTGCTGGGGTTTCTGTACCTGCTTGCGCGCCGCCTGCCCCTGCCTCATCGCCTGCGCGGCGGCTACGCAGTAGTGGTGGCGCTCGTCATCGCGCTGACCGCGGGCTTCGGCGTCTACGCAGGCTTGGCGGGCGTAGCGGCTTAGGTAATCGCGCGAGCGCTTTTTTTCATTTTTGACCAGGAGATAAATATGACCGCGAAGAAACGAGTACTACCCATGCTTTTCGCCATGTTGCTGACGGGAGGCGCATCGGTTGCGCATGCCTGCGACTGGGATTACGGAGGATATGGCTACGGCTGGGGACGCGGCATGATGGGAATGGGGCCGGGGATGATGGGACCCGGCATGATAGATAGTTACGGCGCCGGCCCGGGAATGTTCGACCTGACCGAACAGCAGCAGAACAAGATGGCCCTGATACAAGAGGAGGCAGGCAAAAGACGCTGGGATCTCATAGGCAGGATGAACGCGGAACAAATAAAGCTCCAGCAACTTTACTATTCCGGCAAGCGCGACTCCGCGGCGATCGACGCGCAGTACAAGAAGATCTACCAGCTTCAGCGCGAAATGAACGAGTCCTGGATGGACGCGCAGGTCCGCATGGATGCGCTGCTCACCAAGGAGCAGAAGGAGCGACATCGCGGCGGTTACGGTCCCGGTTGGATGATGCGCTAGAAAACGACGGGCGCCTGCCCCTATGCGGCGGCGCCCGGCTGCCCGTCCGGAAACGACCATGAATAACGCTATCGACTCCTGGTTGTTCCCCTTGTTGCACGCAGCATCGGTCAACGAAAGCTGGCGTACCGCGCTGGGAATTTTTTCGGCCGAGTGGCTGATCTGGGTTTTTCCCGCCGGAGGGGCGGTAATGGTTTGGAGAAACCGGAATCAAGACCGGCTCGCGGTGCTGTTCGCGGCGCTCGCCTGTACACTGTCCTTGGCGTTCAGCCACTTGATCGGAATGCTGTGGCCCAGGGCAAGGCCGTTCGTTTTGGGTTTTAGTACGCTTGTCGCACATGCGCCCTCCCCGTCTTTTCCTAGCAGTCACGCGACCCTGGCATATACAGCAGCGCTAACAGTCGCGGTCGTCCGCGATCGCACTGATCTTCTTTTCGTATTGTCGGTCGCCTTGGCTACCGTCATCGCACTGGCGAGGGTGTTTGTCGGCGTGCATTACCCGACGGATGTGATCGGCGGGTTTTTCCTGGCAGGGCTGACGAGCCTTTGCATTGGCTACGCTGCCAGGAGGCCGGTGAAGGGAGCCGGACACAGACAGCGGGAATCGACTGGAGCGCCGACCTCTGGATGACCACGACCCTGCATCGGTGGATCGAATTTGTAGCGCAGTGTAACACTCCTGGCCGGCGCTACCTCAGCGTACAACAAGACAACACGGCGCTTACATGCGCGTGCTTAAACAGGAACCGATGCGATCGAATCAGCCGATACAGGGAGGAGAATCCTGCAATTCCCGAAACCTGATCAGATGGAGCGTAAATCATGAAAGGAGCAACGAAAAACCTAGTCGCCGTAGGCGTAGCCTTGTCCCTCGGATTGGCCGCCGCGGCAGTCAGCGCGCAGCCCTACGGCTACGGCCCGGGCGGTTGGCATATGAGCGGTTACGGTCCCGGCTACGGCATGGGGCCCGGCATGATGGGTAGCTACGGTCCGGGCTACGGCATGGGACCGCGGCCCATGTTCGGCGGCTGTTACGGCAACGTGGATGACAACCTCGCAGAGCTGAAGGCGCAGCTGGGAATCACCGCCAACCAGGACGCGGCGTGGCAGGCATTCACCAAGAACGCCAAGCAGCAGAATGAAAACAGGCAGGCGTGGTTCGCCAGGATGCAGCAAGCGCGCAGCGCCGGCTCGGCACCGGAACTGCTTGCGCAGCAAGCGGAGTTCACGACCCTCGAATTTCG
>JAJYMF010000040.1 GCA_021787175.1 Pseudomonadota bacterium
TCTAGGGCGACGAGTTCCGCGGCAACCTCGCCGCCGGCGGGCGCGGCGTCGGCGTGCCGCTCAGCGAGCGCGACCGCTGGATCGTCGCCCAGGTCGCGCCGGACCTGCTGCGGCGCGGGCTGATGTTCGTCGGGCTCGACGTGATCGGCGACTACCTCACCGAGATCAACGTCACATCGCCGACCTGCGTGCGGGAACTCGACGCCGCCTTCGGCCTTAATATCGCCGCCATGCTGTTCGACGCCCTCGAGGCCCCGCTCACGTGAATGCACCGGTCCGTCCCGCCGCTGCCGGCGACCGCCTCGGCGTGACGCTGCTGTTCTCGCTGCTCCTGCACGCGGTGGTGATCCTCGGCATCACCTTCCGCATCGAAAAGCCGCGTCCCAGCCTGCCGGCGCTCGACGTCACCCTGCTCAACACCGCCAACGGCGAGACTCCGCGCCGGGCCGATTTTCTCGCCCAGGCCAACAATGCCGGCGGCGGCGACAACGCACGCGCACGGCTGCCGGGCAGCCCGACCAGCGGCCCGCTGCCGGAAGCCGATGGCGCCGCATCGCGGGCGCTCGACCCGGCGGCGCCGCAGCCGCAGACGGCCAGCGGTCCCGAAGTGCTCACCCAGCGGCGCGCGTCGGTGCAGATGATCAGCACGCCGCAGCACACCCAGGCGCCGGCGCAACCGCTGCCGCCCGCCGTGATACCGATCGAGCAGCGCCTGGAAATGGCGCGACTGGCCGCCGAAGTGCGTGCCGAGAGCCAGGCTTACGCCAAGCGTCCGCGACGCAAGTTCATCTCCGCCAACACCCGCGAATACGCCTACGCGGCCTACATGCGGGCCTGGGTCGCTCGCATCGAACGCGTCGGCAACCTCAACTACCCCGACGAGGCGCGGCGCCGCGAACTGCATGGGCAGCTGGTGCTCACGGTCGGCCTGCACCACGACGGCAGCATCGCCAGCATCGACGTGATCAAGGGCTCGGGGCACAAGGTGCTCGACGACGCCGCGATCCGCATCGTGCACCTGGCGGCGCCGTTTCCGCCGCTGCCCGCCGTCAGGAATCGCGTCGACGAGCTGTACATCACCCGCACCTGGCAGTTCCTGCCCGGCAATGTGCTGCGCGACGCCAGCGACGGCGGCTGACGACATTCAGCCCGCTGCCCTTAGAATGGCGCCATGAGCGCGACCTCATCCCTCACCGGCCATCTGCTGATCGCGATGCCGGGCCTGCGCGACCCCAACTTCGAGCACGGCGTGGCCTTCGTCTGCCAGCACGGCGAGGACGGCGCCATGGGCCTGCTGATCAATCGCCTATCGGACTACCGGCTGGGCGCGCTGCTGCAACAGATGCAGCTGCCCTGCGAAGACCTCGCCGCCGCCGAGCAGCCCGTGCTCAGCGGCGGCCCGGTGCAGCCCGAGCGCGGCTTCGTGCTGCATCCCGCGGAGGGCCACTGGAGCTCCAGTTACCGCATCAACGACCGTCTGGCATTGACCACCTCGCGCGACATCCTCGAGGCAATGGCCGCCGGCCGTGGCCCGCGCCGCGCGCTGGTGGCGCTGGGTTATGCGGGCTGGGAAGCCGGCCAGCTCGAGCAGGAACTGCGCGACAACGCCTGGCTGACGGTCGAGGCCGACGAGCCGCTGCTGTTCGACACCGCGCTCGGCCAGCGCTGGAGCACCGCCGCCGCCCGCGTCGGCGTCGATACGGCGCGCCTGGCCCATTACGCCGGCCACGCATGAGCGCGGCACCGGCCTGCGTACTCGGCTTCGACTACGGCACCCGCTGCATCGGCGTTGCCGTCGGCGAGCGCGTCACCGCCAGCGCGCGCGCGCTGAAAACGGTCGCCGCCCGCGGCGGCGAGCCGGAGTGGCCGCACCTCGACGCCCTGATCGGCGAATGGCAGCCGGCCGCGCTGGTGGTCGGCCTGCCGCTGACGCTCGACGGCGGCGAGCAGGCCGTGTCGCGCGGCGCGCGGCGCTTCGCAGCGCGACTCGGCGAGCGCTACGGCCTGCCGGTGCATCTGGCCGACGAGCGCCACACCTCGCAGGAGGCGGCGCGGCGCTTCGCCGGCGCGCGCGCGGCCGGGCTGTCGCGGCGCCGCGACGCGCAGAGTCTCGACGCCGTGGCCGCCGCCGTCATCCTCGAAACCTGGCTGGGCGAATCCGCATGAGCGCACGACTGCGTCACCTGATCAGTCTCGAACATCTCGACGCCGACACCCTGACGCGCCTGCTCGATCGCGCCGAATCGCTGCGCGAGGCCTGCGCACACGGCACCCGCAAGCTCGACCTGCTGGCCGGCCGCACCGTGCTCAATCTGTTCTTCGAGCCATCCACGCGCACGCGCACCTCGTTCGAGCTGGCGGCGCGCCGGCTGGGCGCCGACGTGGTCAATTTCGATCTCGGCAATTCCTCGACCAGCAAGGGCGAGACCCTGCTCGATACCCTGCACACGCTGGAGGCGATGCATCTCGACGTGCTGGTGGTGCGGCATCGCGAATCCGGCACGCCGGAGTACCTGGTCAAGCACGCCGCCAGCGGGGTGGCCGTGATCAATGCCGGCGACGGCAACCACGCGCACCCGACCCAGGGCCTGCTCGACGCCCTGACCGTGCGCCAGCATCGCCGCGACCTGCACGCGCTGACGGTGACGATCTGCGGTGACGTGCTGCACTCGCGGGTGGCGCGCTCCGACGTGCACGCCTTTGCCGCGCTGGGCGTGCGCGAGATCCGCCTGTGCGGTCCGGCGGCGCTGCTGCCGGCACCGGCCGAATTCCGCAACTGCCGGGTCATGGAGGATTTCGATGCCGCGATCGCGGGCACCGACGTGGTGATCATGCTGCGCCTGCAGAAGGAGCGCATGGCGGCGACCCAGCTGCCGGACGAGGCCGCCTACTTCACCCGCTACGGTCTCGACGGCGCGCGCCTGAAGCGCGCCGCGCCGGACTGCATGGTGATGCATCCGGGACCGATCAACCGCGGCATCGAGATCGCCTCGGACGTGGCCGACGGCGCGCACTCGCGCATTCTCGAGCAGGTCGCCAACGGCGTGTTCGTGCGCATGGCGGTGCTGGCCGAGGTGCTCGGCCGCTGACCGCGGGCACTGCACGCAACACCCGGTCAACCCGGGCGCCGAGGCATCCGGTCAGCGCTGTTCGGCCAGCTGCACGTCGCCCAGGCCCTCGACCAGCGTGTGCGCGTCGCCGCCGCGCGACAGCTTGATGCGCAGGCGCACCTCGTTGGCGCTGTCGGCGTGGCGCAGCGCATCCTCGTAGGAAATCTCGCCGGCCTGGTACAGCTCGAACAGGCTCTGGTCGAAGGTGCGCATGCCGAGGTTGGTGGACTCCTTCATCACGTCCTTGAGCTTGTGCACTTCGCCCTTGCGGATGTAGTCCTGCACCAGCGGCGTGCCCAGCATCACCTCCATCGCCACCCGGCGCGCCTTGCCGTCCGGCGTCGGGATCAGCTGCTGCGCGACGACGCCCTTGAGGTTCAGCGACAGGTCCATGTAGAGCTGCTCGCGGCGGTCCTCGGCGAAGAAGTGGATAATGCGGTCCAGCGCCTGGTTGGCGTTGTTGGCGTGCAGCGTGCACAGACACAAGTGGCCGGTCTCGGCGAAGTTGACCGCGTGTTCCATCGT
>JAJYMF010000377.1 GCA_021787175.1 Pseudomonadota bacterium
TCCGATCTGGCAGCGTGCTGTGGTTGCTGGACGCCGGCGTGTCCGTCAACGCCCGCATGCGCGCTATTCTCGCCGCCGCGGACGTCGCGGAGGAGCGCGTGATCTTCGCGGAACGCCGCCCGCACGCCGAGTATCTGGGCCTGTACGCGCACGCCGACCTGTTCCTCGACAGCCATCCCTACAACGCCCACACCACCGCCAGCGACGCGCTGTGGGCCGGATGCCCGGTACTGACCGCGCCGGGCGCGACCTTTCCCGCGCGCGTCGCCGGCAGCCTCAACCATCACCTCGATCTCGACGCGCTCAACGCCGCCGATGACGCGGCATACATCACCACCGCGATCCGCCTCGGCCGCGATGTCTCAGCCTGCGCCGCGCTGCGCACCCAGCTCGCCGCCCTCCGCGCGGCCTCGCCGCTGTTCGACATGCGCGGCTATGCCGGCGATTTCGCCGTCCTGCTGCAGCGCATGGCGCAGCGCCATCGCGCCGGGCTCGCCGCGGACGATATCGGCTGACCGAACCCACCGCATGCTGAAGCCGCTCGGTACCGGGCCTCGATGCGCAGCCGTCCACCGCCCGACACCCGCTGTCCGCGGGTGGTTGTTCCGATTCCCGCTTCGGTGCAATATTACGATTCGTAATGTTGTGGCCAACCAAGGGGTCTCGCCATGCGCATCCACCGCACTCTGCGTTTCGCCGTCATCGCCGGCCTGCTTGCGGGCAGTACCGCCTGGGCATCATCCGATTACCTGCTGCAGATCGAGGACCTCAAGGGCGAGGCGGCGGCCCAGAATCCGCCTGCGCTCGAAGTGATGTCGTTCTCCTTTGGCGCCAGCCAACCCGGTACCGTGGGTAACGGCTCGCTCAGCGCCGGTCGCATGGCGCCGTCCAACCGCCACCAGAAGACCGGCCATGTCACCCTGATGAAGCGCGAGGCCGCGCCGGGCGCCATGCCGTCCGCGCCGGTAGCCGTTGGCGATGTCGATGGCGACGGCATGGCCGGTGTCATGACACCGCGCTCGCCCGGCCCCGGCACCGTGACCCTGCATATGGACGGATCCCCGGCGCAGGTCGCGGCCCGCCAAGCCAGCGTCTGCGCGCAGGGCAAGCACTTTCCGAGTGCCACGCTCAGCGGCCGGGGCAAGACCTGGGTGCTGAGCGACGTGATGGTGTCGTCGTGCGCGATGGCGGATGGCCAGCAGGCGGTCTCGCTCAGCTACCAGAAGATCGAGATGCGGTAAGCGGGCCTCTGACCAAGCCCGTGCTCGTTACTCCGCCGCCTCAAAACTGTTGGGCTACGAAACACATACTGCGAGGAGGGCCATGTCATGGGTCGTACTCTTACTATGCTGTACGGAACAGTTTGCTATTTGATCTTTTTCGTCACATTCCTCTACGCGATTGGATTCGTCGGTAATCTGGTCGTGCCGAAGTCCATTGATTCGGGCACCACAGGTTCGTCCGGTCCAGCACTGCTGATCGACGTGCTATTGCTTGGCATCTTCGCTGTCCAGCACAGCGTCATGGCGCGGCCGGCCTTCAAGCGTTGGTGGACAAAGTTCGTTCCGCAGGCAGTTGAGCGCAGCACTTATGTGTTGCTGTCAAGCCTCGCGCTGATTCTGCTCTACTGGCAGTGGCAGCCGATGAACGGGATGGTTTGGGACGTCGAAAACATGGCGGCGCGCAATGTCTTGTGGGCGTTCTTCTGGATAGGCTGGGTGATTGTGCTGATCGGCACATTCCTGATTAATCACTTTGATCTGTTCGGCCTGCGACAGGTCTACCTGTACATGAAAGGTCAGGAGTACACCCATATCGCTTTCAGAACGCCGTTTCTCTACAAGTTGGTGCGGCACCCGATCATGCTGGGGTTCATCGTCGCCTTTTGGGCGACACCCCGCATGTCGGCCGCCCATCTGCTTTTCTCCGCCGTCACGACCGCTTATATCCTGATCGCCCTTCAGCTTGAGGAACGCGATCTGGTGAGTTATCACGGCACTGCGTACGAAGAGTATCGGCGGCGGGTTTCGATGATCCTCCCGTTCCCCAGGAAAAAGTGAGCAATCAGCCTAACCACCCAGTCAACACGGACGCCGTGACAGCGGTGCGGCGCCGTCACGGCGCTGGCTATTGGAAACATCAAGCACTACAAACCGCTCGGGTTGCAGCGGCTCGCAGCGAAATCCACCGCAACCAGCACAAGGAGATGACCATGCCCAGGTATGTAATCGAACGTGAGATTCCAGGTGCGGGAAAGCTGACAGCCACTGATCTCCAGGGGATATCCGCAAAATCCTGCGGCGTCTTGCAGGATCTTGGGCCGTCGATACAATGGGTCGAGAGCTACGTGACCGACGACAAAATCTATTGCGTATATATCGCACCGAATGAAGCCCTGGTCCGGGAGCATGCGCGCAAAGGCGGCTTTCCGGCCAACAAGGTTTCAGAGGTCAAGACAGTCATTGACCCAACCACCGCAGAATGAAACGTCGCCCAACAGGCGGTACAAGACCCGTTTGAAAAGTCGAACATCATGAGCGGCGCGGGTGCTAGCATCATCGGAATTCGAACTCTCCCCTCACCCTCCGCGGCCTCGAAACGGCAAATGTCCTCGATCCGCGCCACAGACGGGCCGATTCGCAGCCCATGTTCGAGCGCGTCGAGCGCTGCCAACGCACCTGCGGCCAACATCCCGACGCGACCTTTCGAGCGCGCAGAACCATGAGCGAGCTGCACTACGCCGAGCATCTCGAAAAGCTGCAGGCCGAACTGCTGCGCGTGCAGCGCTGGGTGATGGAGAGCGGCCAGCGCCTGCTGGTGCTGTTCGAGGGCCGCGACGCCGCCGGCAAGGGCGGCACCATCAAGGCCATCACCGAACACCTCAACACCCGCGGCTACCGCATCGTCGCCCTGCCCAAGCCCAGCGAGCACGAGGCCGGGCAGTGGTATTTCCAGCGCTACGTCGCGCACCTGCCGGCCGCCGGCGAGATCGTCCTGTTCGATCGCAGCTGGTACAACCGCGCGGTCGTCGAGCCGGCGCTGGGCTTCTGCACCAAGACGCAGCACCGGCAGTTCCTGCGCGACTGCCCGCGCTTCGAAAAGCTGCTGACCGACGACGGCATCCTGCTGCGCAAGTACTGGCTGGCCGTCGATCAGAAAGAGCAGGAACGGCGCTTTCGCGAACGCGCCGACGATCCGCTCAAGCGCTGGAAGCTGTCGCCGGTGGACATCGCCTCGCGACGCCAGTACGCCGAGTTCGGCCGCCTGCGCAACACGATGCTGAAGAAGACCCACGCCAGACACGCGCCCTGGTTCGCGGTCGACTACAACGACCAGAAGCGCGGCCGCCTCAACCTGATCTCTCACCTGATCGACCAGCTGCCGCACACGCGCCCGCTGCAGCCGTGCATCGCGCTGCCGCCACTGGGCGGCAAGCCCAAGCGCGAGCGGCTGGCGGATGCGTCGTACTGGATCGAGGAGCGGTATTGAGTCTTGCCGCCTTCTCCATGGGCGTAATCGTGCGCCTCAGCGAATCTCAAACCCCTCGCGCCCGGCCGCCTCGGCCTCGGAACGACGCACCTCCTCGACCCGCGCCGCGGGTGGCCCGCTGCGCAGCCAGCGTTCGAGCGCAACC
>JAJYMF010000451.1 GCA_021787175.1 Pseudomonadota bacterium
CGGGCGTCATCCAGACGGAAGCCCAGTGGCTCGACCAGATGCAGCGCGCAGCCGGTGTTGGCGGCCAGGCGCATCACGTTGCCGGTGTTGGGGGCGATCTCCGGATGCACCAGCACGATGTGCAGCATGGGTCCGGCAGCCCGCCGTTCAGCCGCCGACGCTGGTCGGCGGCGGCAGCGGCGGCAACTGCGGGTGGTAGTCGCGCCACGGCGCGTGCGCGTAGTGCGGCTGCGGATGCGCGGCCAGTTGCCGCAGCGCGATCTGCACCGCGCGTTCGAGCTGAGGGTCTTGCCCCTCGCGCACCAGCTTGGGGTTCTGCCACACGGTCACGTCCGGGGCCACGCCGTGATTCTCCACCGGGAAGTGACCGTCCAGGCCCTCCACCGCGACACGTGGCGCGGTGATGCCGCCGCCGTCCATCAGCCGCGGATAACCGCCGATGCCCACCAGCCCGCCCCAGGTGCGCTCGCCCACCAGGGTGCCGATGTGGTCCATCTTGAAGTACCAGGGCAGCGCATCGCCGCCGGAGCCGGAGAACTGGTTGATCAGCATCACCTTGGGGCCGTAGATGGCCATCGGCGGCGTCACCTGCGGGCGGCCCCAGCGGGTCACCACCAGCGACATCGGCCGGCTCAGCAGGTTCTGGATGATGTAGTCGGAGATGTCGCCGCCGTGGTTGAAGCGCTCGTCCAGGATCACGCCCTGCTTGTCGATCTGCGCGAAGTACATGCGGTTGAAGTTGCGGTAGCCGCCCCACTCGGTGTCCGGCAGGTACACGTAGCCCAGCTTGCCGTGCGATAGGCGCTTGACCAGGCGCGCGTTGTGGTCGATCCAGGCGATATTGCGCAGCGCGCGCTCGCTGGCGATGGTCTTGACCACGATGGTGTGCGCGCCGCGGCCGTCGGCGTGCGGCGCCACGGTGAGGGTGACGTCCTTGTTGGCCAGGTTCTGGAAGGCGCGGTAGATGTTTTCGTTGCCGGGCAGGTTGCGGCCGTCCACCGCCAGCAGGTAGTCGCCGGAGCGCAGCGCCAGCCCGGGCTGCGCCAACGGTGCGTACACGCCCGGATTCCACTTGCCGCCGCGGAAGATGCGGGTGATGCGGTAGCGCCCGTGTGCGATGGCGTAGTCGGCGCCCAGCAGCCCGACCTTGATGTCGGCCATTTTGGGGTGGTAGCCGCCGTAGATGAACATGTGGCCCACCGACAGGTAGCCGGTCATCTCGCGGAACAGGAATGTCAGCTCGCTGCGGCTGGCCAGGCCCGGCAGGTAGTGCGCGAACTCGGCCTGCGCGGCGCGCACGTTCAGGCCGTCGAAGTGGGGGTTGTAGAAGAACGCGCGCTCGATGCGCCAGGCGTCGCGGTACATCTCCGCCCACTCCTCGCGCGGCACCACGTACACGCGCAGCGTGGCGGTATGCAGGGCGGTGGGCTTGGCCTTGGGCGCAGCGGCGGCGATGAACCAGTGCCGGCCGCGGCGGTACAGCAGATCCTTGCCACCCGCGGCGACGTCGACGGCGGTGACGCCGGCCAGCAGCGGCTGCAGCTTCTTGTGCGCCAGATCGAAGCGCAGCACCCGCACCGGCACGCCGTAGGGGCTGATGTCCGACTGCATGATCACGCGCGGCGCCCGCTGCAGGATCAGCACGCCGGGCGCGGCGGCGGCGATGCGCGTGTAGCGCGCGGCGGGAATCGGCAGCGCCACCGCGCGGCGCGCCAGGCCGGCGAAGTCGATGCGCACCGGCGCCGGTGCGGCGGCCTTGGCCGCGGCGCGCTTGGCCGGTGCGGCCGGGGGCTCGAAGCCGGCGTCGGGCGCCAGCGGCGAGGGCTCCGCCGCACGCAGCGTGGCGGCGTACACGTGCGCGGTCACCGGGCGCTCCATGCCCGACATCTCCCACAGGCCGGCGCTCAGCCCGGTGTTGGTGCTGGCGGTGAAGTACAGGTACTTGCCGTCGGGATCGAACACCGGGCTGCGCGCGTCGCTGGCGCCGCCGGTGACCTGCACGCTGCGGCCATCGGCCAGCGAATAGATCTCGACCGCGTGCAGGTCGTTGCGCAACACGCGCGTGTAGGCGATCCAGCGGCTGTCCGGCGACCACGCCGGATGGAAGTGCTGCAGCGTCGCGTTGCGGTTGACGGCGATGCGCAGCGGCCGCGGATCGCGCGCGTCCAGGTTCACCAGCCACAGGTCCAGCTTCTGGTCGCCGAACACCAGCTTGCGGCTGTCGGGCGACCAGGTGAGGTTGTCGTAGAACGCGCTCTTCTGACCCAGCGCGATGCGCCGCGGCGTGCCGCTGCCGTCCTCGGCGCGGATGTACAGGTCGTACTCGTGGTCGCGATCGGCGAAGTAGGCCACCCAGCGGCCGTCGGGCGAGTAGGCCGGGTCGCGGTCCATCACCCCGGGGCTATGGGTGAGGTCGACCACGCTGCCGTGTTTGGCCGGCACCGAAAGCAGGTCGCCGTACGCCTCGAACACCACGCGCAGGCCGTGCGGCGAGATGCTGCCGCGCACGATCTGCCGGGCGACATTCACGAAACGCGGGCGCAGCTGCGGCAGGTCGCCGGAGACCGTGATCGGCACCGCGCGGCTGCGGCCGGTTGCGAAGTCGTAGACGTGGATCTGGCCGAACTGCGAATAGACGATGCCGCCCGGCCCGGCGCTGGCCGAGGTGATGTCGAAACCGCTGTTGTCGATCACCCGGCGCACGGTGCCGCTGCGCGTGTCGTAGGCGAACAGCGTGATCGGCCCGTCGCGGTCGGAGAGGAAGTACACGGTGTCGCCCACCCACATCGGATCGCGGTTGTTGGCGTTGTCGCCGGGAATGCGCACCACGCTGGAATCGGACAGCCGCGCCAGCCACACCTGCGTGTGCTGGCCGCCCTTGTAGTCCTTCCAGAACGGCTCCCACTGGAATTCGGGCACGTAGGCCAGGTGCTTGCCGCTGGGCGAGTACGAGCCCTCCTCGGCCATCGGCAGCGGCAGCTCGTGCGGAAAGCCGCCGGTCACCGGCACGGTGTAAAGCTGGTCCGGATCGGAGTAGCTGTAGCGGTGCGAGCGGAACAGCACCGACTTGCCGTCCGGCGTCCAACCCACGGCCACATCCGGTCCGGGGTAGTAGGTGAGCCGCCGCGGCGTGCCGCCGCTGGCAGGCACCACATAGACGTCGGTGTTGCCGTCATAGGTGCCGGTGAAGGCGATCATCGAGCCGTCGGGCGAGAAGAAGGGCGTGGTCAGCATGTCCATGCCGCCGGCCAGCACGTGCGCGGCGCCGCCCGCGCGCGGCACTTCCCACAGCTCGCCGCCGTACTCGAAGGCGATCTCGGTCTTCGACAGCGTTGGATAGCGCAGCAGCAGAAGCGGTTGCGTGCCGGCGGCGCGGGCAGTGTCCAGCGCGCATCCGAACAGCACCACCCACGCCAACGCCAGCGACCATGCAAGCAGCCGTACGCTCATCGCCGATCTCCCGACAGCCCAGGACGAGGGAATACCCGGTAGTCGCGGCCCGCCGACCGGCGGCGCGCAGCCGACACCCAGTGCAAGCAGACTGGCCGCGACCCGTGAAGTTCCCCGCGCGCCTGCGCCTTGCGGCAAGGCGCAGGCCTGCGGGCGACGGCGGGCGTTGCCGGATGCCTCAG
>JAJYMF010000445.1 GCA_021787175.1 Pseudomonadota bacterium
ATCCACGCGGTGTTCCTGTACCACGCGATCGGCGCCGGCATGGACATGGGCATCGTCAACGCCGGCGCGCTGACACTGTACGACGATCTCGATCCCGAACTGCGCGAGCGCGCCGAGGACGTGGTGCGCAACCGGCGCAACGACGCCACCGAGCGGTTGATGGAGGTCGCGCCGCGCCTGCTGGGCGGGACCCGGGACCCGGGACCCGGGGCCGGGGAAGCGCTGGCATGGCGCGCCTGGCCGGTCGCCAAACGGATCGAGTACGCGCTGGTGCACGGCATCGACGGCTTCGTCGAGCAGGACACCGAGGAGGCGCGCCTGGCCGCGGTGCGTCCGCTGGACGTGATCGAAGGCCCGCTGATGGCCGGCATGAACGTGGTCGGCGACCTGTTCGGCGCCGGCAAGATGTTCCTGCCGCAGGTGGTGAAATCGGCGCGGGTGATGAAGAAATCCGTCGCCTGGCTGATCCCCTACATCGAGGCCGAGAAGGCACGCAGCGGCGACACCGGTCGTTCCAACGGCGTGATCGTGCTGGCCACGGTCAAGGGCGACGTGCACGACATCGGCAAGAACATCGTCGGCGTGGTCCTGCGCTGCAACGGCTTCGAGGTGCTCGACCTCGGCGTGATGGTGCCGGCGCAGACCATCCTCGACGCCGCGCGCGCCGCCAGCGCCGACATGATCGGGCTGTCGGGCCTGATCACGCCCTCGCTGGAGGAGATGAGCCACGTCGCCCGCGAGATGCAGCGCCAGGGCTTCGAGATGCCGCTGCTGATCGGCGGCGCCACCACTTCGCGCGCGCACACCGCGCTGAAGATCGAGCCGCACTACCAGGCGCCGACGGTGTGGGTCAAGGACGCCTCGCGCGCGGTCGGCGTGGCGCAGACCCTGCGCACGCCCGAGCGCAGCGCCGACTACCTGCTGAAGCTGCGCGAGGACTATGCCGCGGTGCGCGCGCGCCACCGCCAGGGCGGTGAGCGCAAGCGACTGCTGGCGCTGGACGTCGCGCGTGCACAACGCCCCGTCTTCGACTGGTCGGCCTACACTCCGCCGGTGCCGCGGCAGCCGGGCGTCACCGTATTCGACGACTATCCGCTCGACGAACTCGCGCGCTGCATCGACTGGACGCCGTTCTTCAACACCTGGGAGCTGAGCGGACGCTACCCGGCCATCCTCGACGACGCCGTGGTGGGCGCGCAGGCGCGCAGCCTGTTCGCCGACGCCCAGGCGATGCTCGAACGCATCATCAAGGAGAAGTGGCTCACCGCGCGCGGGGTGATCGGACTGTGGCCGGCGGCCAGCGTCGGCGACAATGTGGAGGTGTATCGGGAGCCGAGGGCCGGGATTCGGGGCGAGCCGTTCGGGACCCGGGACCCGGGATCCGGGACCCGGGAGCAGCCAGGCGGGGGTCGGACCGAACCGGTGCCACCCACCAGGGATGGTTCCGATGACCCGGAACCTGGGGCTCGGGACCCGAACAATCCAGCGCGCGAGACCGTGGCCACGCTGCACTTCCTGCGCCAGCAGGCCGACAAGCCGGCCGAGCGCGGCAATCTCTGCCTCGCCGATTTCGTCGCGCCCAGGGACAGCGGCGTGCGCGACTGGATCGGCGGCTTCGCGGTCACCGCCGGGCTGGGCATCGGCCCGCACGTGGCGCGCTTCGAAGCCGACAACGACGACTACGCGGCGATTCTGCTGAAGGCCCTCGCCGATCGTCTCGCCGAGGCCTTCGCCGAGCGCCTGCATCAGCGCGTGCGCCGGGAATTCTGGGGCTATGCCGCAGACGAAAATCTCGATGTCGAAGCGCTGATCGCCGAGAGTTACCGCGGCATCCGCCCGGCGCCGGGCTACCCGGCCTGCCCCGAGCACAGCGAAAAAGCCACGCTGTTCGCGCTGCTCGACGCGACGCAGCGGACCGGCATGACACTGACCGACAGCTATGCGATGACACCGGCCGCCAGTGTCGCCGGCTGGTATTTCAGCCATCCCGACAGCCGCTATTTCGTGGTCGGTCGGCTGGGCCGCGATCAGGTTGCGGACTACGCGCAGCGCAAGGGCTGGACCGTGCTGGAAGCCGAGCGCTGGCTGGCGTCGTGGCTGGATTACGATCCGGAGTGAGGCCGTTGTCTCCTCTCTCCCCTCGGGAGTCAGGTCGGCGACGACGTCGAGGTGTCCCCCTCTCCCCTCGGGAGAGGGGTCAGGGGTGAGGGTTCGGCCAATTCGCAGCGCGCCGTTCTATCCGAACCCTCACCCGCCCCTTCGGGGTACCCTCTCCCGAGGGGAGAGGGGAACATCGCGCCCAGAGACAGTGGCGCGCGCTCAGGCCGCGACGCCGCGCTCGCGGCGGTGGCGCAGTTCGACCGCCAGGTTGTAGCTGGCGATGAACAGTGGAAAGAGGTTCTGCAGGATGCCGACCGAGTCGTTCTTGCCGAACACGAAATAGCTCAGCGTCATCAGGCTGCCGACGATCGACAGCCACCAGAACGCCATCGGCATGTGCACGCGGCGCAGTTTGCGCGTCGCATACAGCTGCACGAACCAGCGCCCGGTGAACAGCAGCGCGCCGGTCAGCCCGATCAGCTTCCACGGCGTGATCACCCAGTGGCCGAAGGTGAACAGGATCTGTTCCATGGCGAGGCCCGTGCAGCGAAAGCGCGCAGTCTAGCAATGCATGCCGTGGCACGCGCTTGTGCCGGTCACTCAGCAGCCGGTAAGGTCGAGGCATGCTGTCGACCGCGCAAATCGCCTTGCTGCTGATCCTCGGCGCGACGCTGGTGCTGCTGGCGACCGATCGCCTGCGCGTCGAGCTGACGGCGCTGCTGCTGATCGTCGCGCTCGCCGCGAGCGGCGTGCTGACGCCGCTGCAGGCCGCCTCGGGTTTCATCAGCGAAGCGGCGCTGATTGTCGTCGGCGTGCTGGTGATGTCGGCCGCGTTGGCCGCCACCGGCGCCACCACGCGCATCGCCGACTGGATCGGCCACCACGCCGGCGCCAGCGAGTGGCGCAGCCTGCTGGTGATCATGCCGGCCGTGGCGCTGCTGTCGGCGGTCAGCCACCATCTGATGGTGACGGCGATGATGCTGCCGGTGCTGCTGGACCACGCACGGCGCACCGGCATCGCCGCTTCGCGCCTGCTGATGCCGATGGCATTCGCCGCCTCGCTGGGCTCCACCATCACCGTTTTTGCCGCGCCGTCCATGCTGCTGGCCGACACCGTGCTGCAGCAGGCCGGACGTCCGGGACTGGGCGTGCTGTCGCTGGCGCCGGTGGGACTGACGCTCAGCGCGCTCGGCATCGTGTTCATGCAGCTGGCCCGCGGCCTGCTGCCGCGACGCAGCGGTACCGATCCGGCTCTGTCGCCGCCATTGCATCCCGGCGCACTGCCGCCGCGTCGCCGCATGCTGCCGGCGATCGCGATCCTGGCCGTCAGCATTACCGTGGCCGTCGTGCAGCCGCACCTGGCGGCAGCCGCCTTTTTCGGCGGCGGCGCGCTGATGGTGCTCGGCGGCTGTCTCGCGCCGCGCGCGGCGGCGCGCGCGATCGACCTGCGCATCGTGCTGCTGATCGCCGCCGCGGTGCCGCTGGGACTGGCCATGGACCTGACCGGCACCAGCACGCTGGCCGCACAGGCG
>JAJYMF010000373.1 GCA_021787175.1 Pseudomonadota bacterium
GCTGCGAGGTGGGGGCGGAACTCGCGTCACCGTTCACCGGTCTGGTCTGGGTTGCCTCGCCGCAGGTGCGCGCGGCGACCGGACGCATGAGGCCGCTGCACGCCGCAGTCATTCCTTCGGTCGCTCTCCGCTATGCCGGACGAGGCGCCGCAGCGCGGCCCGGCCGCGCCGACCTTTGCCGAAGGAGTGGTCATGAAGGTGTCCGTCAAGCTGTGCGCCGCGCTGGCGGCGTGTGCGTTTCCTCTTCTTGCGCTGGCGGCGACGACGCCCGCGGCGGGCCCGATGCAGGCGCTGATCCGCTACCCGACGATCCACGGCAACACGGTGGTGTTCGAGGCCGGCGGCACCTTGTGGAAAGTCGGCGTGCGGGGAGGCGAGGCCACGCGCCTGACCTCCGACTCAGGCTACGACTCGCATCCGGTGTTTTCGCCGAATGGCCGCTGGATCGCCTTCACCGGCTGGTATCGCGGCAACACCGACGTGTACGTGATCGCCGTCGACGGCGGTCCGGTCAGGCAGCTGACCTGGCGCTCGGTCAACGCGCCGATGGGCGGCAAGATCCTCACTGTTCCGGACAACGTGGTGCTCGGCTGGACGCCGGACAGCAGGGACGTGGTGTTCCTGTCGCGCCGCGCCAGCTTCAACCCGCAGATCGAGCGCGCCTTCGAAGTGCCGGTGACCGGCGGCCTGCCGGTGGCGCTGCCGATGCCGTGGACCGGGCCGCTGTCGTTCAACGCCGACGGCACCGCCGTGGTCTACAACAAGCTCGCGCGCGTGCTGCGCACGTTCCACCGCAAGCACTACGACGGCGGCCAGGCCGACAACCTCTTCAGCTACGACCTCGCCAGCGGCGCCAGCACGCAGCTGACGCACTGGAAGGGCGAGGACACCGACCCGATGTGGCATGGCGACACGCTGTACTTCGCCTCGGACCGCGGCAACAACGGCGTGCTCAACCTGTGGCAGCGCGACCTCAAGACCGGCGCCACGCAGCAGGTGACCGATTTCAACGCCTACGACGTGGACTGGCCCAGCCTGGGCAACAGCGGCATCGCGCTGTCCGATGGCGGGCGCCTGTACGTCTACTCCTTCGCCAGCGGCAAGCTGACCGAGGTGCCGGTGACGGTGCCGCTGGGCGGCTCGCGCACGCTGCCCTACGACTACGCCGCCGCCAAGATGATCCGCGGCGCCGACGTCGCGCCCGACGGCAAGCTGGCCGTATTCAGCGCACGCGGCGCGCTGTTCACCGTTCCGGTCGAGTACGGTCACACCACCAAGATCAGCCAGACCGTGGCCAGCAACGACAAGGATCCTGCCTGGTCGCCCGATGGCCACTGGATCGCCTACATCCGCGACACCGGCGTCGACAGCCAGGTGATGCTGCGCCCGGCCGACGGCCAGGGCGCAGCCAGGGCGTTGACCGATGCCGGCGACATCACCTATGCCGGCCCGCTGGTGTGGAGCCCGGACAGCGCATGGCTGAGCTATACCGACTCGCGTCAGAGGCTGTGGCTGGTGAACGTCAAGACCGGTGCGCGCAAGGCGGCGACTCGCGATCCGCAGAAGATCATCGGCGCGTTCCAGGACGTGGCGTTCTCGCCGGACAGCCGCTGGCTGGCGTTCTCCAGACACCTGCCCAACCACCTGCATGCACTGTTCATCTACGGCATCGGCAACGGCGCGCTGCACCAGGTCAGCCGCGGTGATTTCAACGACAGCAATCCGGCGTTCTCGCAGGACGGCAAATACCTGTACTTCGTCTCGGCGCGGCTGGTGAACCCGGTGCTGTCGAGCTACAACTTCGGTGCATCGGGCGTGGTGCCGGATGGCCTGTACGTGACCACCCTCGAGGCCGATACGCCCTCGCCGTTCGCTCCGCGCACGCAAAAGCCCGTCGCGGCCAAGCCCGCGCCCGCCGCGCACGGCAAGGGCAAGGGCAAGCCCGGGAAGGCCGAGGTTCGCATCGACTTCGCCGGCCTGATCCAGCGCGCGGTGCAGGTGCCGGTACCGGCTGCCAACATCGCGCAGGTGGCCGAAGCCAAGGGCGTTGTCTATTACGCGACCGTGCCGGTGCCGGTGCTGGGCGGCGCGATCCCGGGCGAGATGCCCGAGCTGCGCGCCTACGATCTGGCCAAGCGCAAGGCCTTGACGCTGGCGCAGGGCATCGGCGGCGGCTTCGCGCTGTCGGCCGATAGCTCGACCCTGCTCTACCACGTCAAGTCGCAGTGGCTGCTGCGGCCGGCGACCTTCGCGCCCAAGGCCAAGGTCAAGCCGCTGGACACCGCGCACATGCAGCTGCAGGTCGATCCGCGCGTCGAGTGGGCCGAGATCTTCGACGAGTCCTGGCGCAACGTGCGCGATTACTTCGTCAATCCCGAGCTGATCCGGCAGCAGTGGACGGCGCTGGGCGAGCGCTACCGCGCGCTGCTGCCCTTGGCGCACAGCCGCGAGGACGTCAACTGGATCATCGCCAACATGATCGGCTCGCTGGGCGAGAGCCACATGTACGTGTTCGGCGGCGACATGGGCTGGCATACCCCGCCGCAGCCCACCGCCGGGCTGGGCGCCGAGTTCGCGCTCAACGCCAGCGCGGGACGCTACTACCTCAAGCGCATCTTCCATGGCGACAACACCGTGCCGGGCTACGAAGCGCCGCTGGCGCAACCGGGTCTGAAGGTCAAGCCGGGCGACTACGTGCTGGCCATCAACGGCCATGGGCTCAAGGCGCCGACCAATCCCTACCAGCTGCTGCAGGGCACGCTGGGCCAGACCATCGCGCTGCGGGTGGCATCATCGCCTGCGGGCAAGCCGTGGACGATCCTGGTCAGGCCGGTGGTCAACAGCGGCAAGCTGCACCTGCTGCACTGGATCAACGCCAATCGGCGCGAGGTGGGCAAGCTCTCCGGCGGCACCATCGGCTACGTGTATCTGGATGACATGGAGGCTACCGGCCTGCACGAGTTCGTGCGCCAGTACTACAGCCAGCTGACCAAGCCGGGCCTGATCATCGACGACCGCTGGAATCTCGGCGGCTTCATCGACACCATCCTGTTCAACCAGCTGCGGCAGACGATGGTCGCGGCCTGGACCAACCGCCATGGCGCCTACAACCAGAGTCCCGCGGATGCCTACATCGGGCACCTGGCGGCGCTGATCAATGGCGGTTCGGCTTCGGACGGCGACATCTTCGCCTATCGCTTCCAGCAGTATCACCTCGGGCCGACCATCGGTTCGCGCACCTGGGGCGGCGTGCGCGGCTACCAGGCGCCGTTCCGGCTGCTCGACGGTGGAGGGCAGGTGGTCTCCGAGATCGCCATGTACGGCACGAACTCGAAGTGGGTGGTGGAGAACATCGGCGTGGTGCCCTCGATCGAGCAGCACGTCGATCCCGGGTTGCTGGCGCGCACGGGTCGCGACACCCAGATCGAGAAAGCCGTGGCCGTGCTGACCCGGGAGATCAAGCAGCAGCCGACCCCGATACCGCCGCCGCCGCCGTGGCGGCCGGCCTTCCCGGCCCAACCAACCTATCCGCCCTGCCCGGTGACGAGCGGCAGCTGCCAGTGAACGTGGGCGGGTGACGCGTGCCCGATGGTGCCGGCGGTCCTGCTAGTGTCTGGACCTGCCCCGCGCC
>JAJYMF010000147.1 GCA_021787175.1 Pseudomonadota bacterium
ATCGGCTTCAGCCTGATGTGGGTGCTGGGCGCGGCCTCGGCGGCGCTGCTGCAGATCCTGCTCGAACGCCTCGGCCTGCCGCCCGACCTGCAGTGGCGCATCACGCTGGCCGCGGGCGTGATCCCGGCGGCCTCGGTGATCGTGTTGCGCCGGCGCCTGCCGGAGACGCCGCGCTACTACGCGCATATCAGGGGCGATGGCGATGCGCTGAAGGCGGTGGTCGCACACGTCGTCGGCGACGGCGCCGCCGCGTCGGTCGAGACCGGCAGCGTCGGCCTGGGCATGCGCGACTACTTCGCGCGTCACTGGCGGCGTTTCGCGATGGTCTGCATCCTGTGGTTCGTCTACGACATCGTGATCTACGCCGCCGGCCTGTTCGGGCCGTCCCTGCTGAGCACCAGCGTCGGGCTGACGCCGGCCGAATTCCAGTTGCTCAATTTCCTCGTCTTCAGCGTGCCCGGCAGCCTGCTGGCGGTGCTGCTGGTCGACCGCTGGGGCCGCAAGCCGCTGCAGGCGTGGGGCTTCGTGCTGATGGGCGTGATGCTGGGCATCTACGCGCTGACCTATCACCCGCAGGCCGGCACGCCCTTGTGGGGCATCGCGCTGTTCGCGTCGCCGCTGTGGGCGCTGGCGCTGTACGGGCTGTTCATTCTCAGCAACCAGGCCGGGCCGGGCTCGATCAGCGGCGCCGGCATGCTCGGCGTGGAAATGGCCGCGACGCGCGTGCGCGGTCTGGTGCAGGGCCTGAGCGTCACCGCCGGCCGTCTCGGCGCGGCGCTGGGCGTGTTCGTGTTCCCGGCGCTGTTCGCGGCCAAGGGCCAGGGGTTCGCCATGGGATTTCTCGGCGCGATGGCCCTGCTGGGCGCAGTGCTGACGATCTTCGGCGTGCCCGAGACCAGCAAGGTCAGTCTCGAGCACAGCGGCGGCGACGCGCAGGCGACCGCGGGCGGCTGAAGCACGCCGCGCCGTCGCGCGCGGTTCATACCCGTTCGCGATCAAGACACGAACACCGCGTAGCCCGGACGCAGCGCAGCGGAATCCGGCTGATGCGGCTTTGAGCCCCGGATTGCGCCCCCTGGAGCTCCATCCGGGCTACTCATCGTATCGATTGAACGCAACTGGGTATCAGTCGCCGTCGTCGCCGGCGATCAGGCTGCTGACGGGCCGCTGTTGCTGCGTGGCCAGCTCGCGCACGTGCGCCAGCATCGCGGCGTAGGCCGCGGCGCCGCGGCTGGCGAGCCATTCCTCGCGCATCTGCACCGGGCCCGGCACTTTCAGCAGCGTCACCGGCGTGTAGTGCGTGACACCCGTGGCGGCGGTCGCCTGCGTCGCGGCTGCCGGATAACCGCGCAGCGGCGAGTCGGCCGGGCAGCTGCCGGGATTGCGCGTCAGCGCCACTTCGCGCGGCAGCACCGGCACGACGGCAATGTCGGGATGCGCGCGCCAGAGTCCGCCGAGCACGCGCGCGTTGGCGTCCCACTGCGACATCGGCGGCACGCCGGCAACCGCCTCGATGGTGCGCAGCAGATCGACCTGCGAAGTGCGCGTCGTGACCAGCGCACCCGGCCGCACCCAAGGCCCCGCGGCGACCGCCAGCGTGCGATGCGCGTCGATGTGGTCGGCGCCCGACTGCGCATCGTCCTCGGTGACCAGCACCAGCGTGTGCTTCCAGGCGGGCAGCGTGGACAGCGTGTGGATCACGTCCGCGGTGGCGCGGTCGTTGTCGGCGACGTAGGCGTCCGGCGTCAGATAGCAGGGCGTCGCGCCCGCGGTGTGGTCGTCGGGCAGCCACAGGTAGAGCACACGCGGCAGCCGATCGGCGTGGGCGCGGATCCAGCGGTCGGCGATCGCGGCGCGCTGTGTGTCGAGAACCAGGCGGTCCCAGGCCGGGTAGTCCACGGCGAGATGCGCACGCAGCGCCGGCGAGATGGCGCCGAGCCGCGAGCGCGAGGCGAACTCGCCGAAGTCCTCGAACGACACGTTGTGCGCGAGGAGATCGTTGAACAGGAACAGCCGCGCCGGATAGCTGATCCAGGGGTTGGACCAGTGACCGAGTGCCGAGAGGTTGCGGTAGATCGCGAACGGATTGCGCGCACCCGGCGCCTTCGGGTCGAGCGCCTGGGTCCAGCCCGAGTTGGCGATCAGTCCGCGGTTCGAGTAGTACTGCGGCCAGGTGCGCTGCACGAAGTCCGAATCGACGCCCGCGGTGGTCCACTGGTGGCCCTGCGAGGTGACCTCGCCGTCGGCGTCGAAGTCGACGAACAGCGCGCCGCGCTCGGCCAGCGCGTAGAGGTTGGGCAGCTCGCGCGGGCCATACAGATCGAGTTTCGGATCGGCCCACGCACCGGCGGCGGCGTAACGCCCGAAGTCCTCGTCGAAGGTCTTGTTCTCGCGCAGGATGAAGACGACGTGGCGGATGTGCGCATGCAGCCAGCGCGTCGCTGTGGCGTTGGCGGCGGCCAGCGCGTCGCGCTGCGCGGACGCGAAGCCGTCGTTGTGCAGCGCGTCGGCGGTCCATGCCGGCAGCGACTTCGGCAGCATCGCGAGATCCACTCGCTGCAGCAGGCCGCGCATCATCGTCGCCACCCATTGATGCGCGAGGTTGGGGCCGCTGCCCAGGCCCTTGGCGGCGGTCACGTAGAGCGCACCGTCGGCGACGGCCAGCGCGCTGGGATACCAGCCGGTCGGGATCAGACCGAGCCGCCGCCCGTCGCGCAGCGCATAGACGGCGATATCGTCATTTCCGGCGTTGGCAACGAACAGGCGGCCCCCGGCCACGGCGAGCGCATCCGGCACGCTGCCCGGCGGCGCGCCGGGGTAGGGCGCGTCGTCGATGCTGCGCACCACGCGCAGGCGACGCGCGTCCACCGCCGCGATGCGGTCGAGATTGCTGTCGGCCACCCACACGATGGCGCTGCCGGGTTCGGCGACGAGCGCCGTAGGGTGCGCGCCGCCGGCGTCGTCGGCGGCGAACGCGGGTCCGGTGGCGACGTGTCCGGCGACGCTCCACGCGGCGCGGTCGATCACGGTCACGCCGTTGCCGCCCCAGTCGCTGACCACCAGCCGTGCGCCGCCGTCCGCCAGCGTCACCGCAAACGGATAGGCGCCGACGTTGAGGTAGTCGACTGCGCCGCTGGCGAGATCGACGCGGGCGAGGCTGTTGGCCAGCAGGCCGGCGACATAGGCGTGCGCGCCACGCGGTCCGAGCACCACGCTGTCGGGATAGAAATGCCGCGGCTGGCTGCGATCGCCGGCGTACCGGTAGGGATACTGGGTTGCCGGAAACGATTGCCACTGCAGGGCATAGCGCCTCGCCACCTGCAGCCTGCCGTCGCGCTGACGCAGCGCCAGCAGATCGTCGCTGGCGCCGCCGGTGACGTAGAGCGTGCCGTCGGACGCGGCCGCCAGGCCCTGGAACAGGTTTTGGTGGGGCAGCACCGGTTGCCGATCTGCCGCCGGGGTGATCGCGCCCTCGCGCGGCAGGACCGCGGCGCCGGGTACCGCCGCTGCGGCGGCCTCGCGCAGGGCATCCAGTCCGCCGCGTGCGGCGAGATCGCCGGCGGCGAACAGGCGGATCGTCTGCGCCGGTCCGGCGCCGTTGCCGAGAACCGCAACGCGATCG
>JAJYMF010000047.1 GCA_021787175.1 Pseudomonadota bacterium
ACATTCTGGTCGCCGCGCTCCATCCGGGCGGCTCGCGACGAGGGCTTCCCGAACCCTGATGCATCGGCTGCCCCCGTCGTGCGCGGTTTGTGCGGCAGCGCAGCAGCAAACGTATGCAGTCATGAATACGTATGCAATGCCGCTTGCTGCCGCTGGCGACGCCCTACCATCCGGTCACGCGTCCATGACCGTCGGGTTGCGGATGCGTGAACACGTCAAGTTGCGATCACACGACGATGTCGCACGGACGGCACCCGATTACCCGATGTGTCCTGGAGGGGGAAATGCAAACATTCAAGCGTAATGTGCTGGCGGTCGCGATCGCATCGGCATGTTTTGGTTTCTGTGCCGTGGCGTCCGCGGCGTCCGCTCCTGGCGCTGCGGCGCCGGGTGCTCCCCAGAACGCCCAGGATCAGGGGCAAACGGCGCAGTCCGGCACTGCCGCCGCCCCGGAAAAGGACCGGGACAAGAAAAAGGCGCAGCAGTTGCAGATGGTGAACGTGACGGGCTACGTCAGCAGCATCACCAACTCCATCGCGATCAAGCGCTACTCGAACGAGATCGTCGAAGTGGCGTCCGCCGAGCAGATCGGCAAGCTGCCCGGCGTCAGCATCGCCGACACCCTCGGCCGCCTGCCGGGTCTGGCAGTGCAGACGCTCAACGGACGCCCGCAGGTGGTGTCCATCCACGGCTTCGGTCCGGATTTCAGCACCGCGCTGGTCAACGGCAACGAGCAGGTCAGCACCGGCAACAGCCGCGGCGTGGAGTTCGACCAGTACCCGGCCAGCTGGTTCAAGAACGTGGTGGTGTACCTGACCCCCAACGCCAGTCTGATGGGCCAGGGGCTGGCGGGCACCGTCGACCTGCAGACCTACCGGCCGCTGGACGAGAACCACCGCATCGCCGCGGTGAACGCGCGCTACGGCTGGAACAGCCAGTCGACGCTGGCGCCGGGTCTGAGCAATCAGGGCTATCAGGTCAACGGCATCTACGTCGACCAGTTCCTCGACCACACCCTGGGTGTGGTGCTGGGCGTCGACCTGCAGAAGAACCCCACGCAGATCCAGCACCAGCAGCCCTGGGGCTATCCCACCACCTCGACCGGGGCCCTGGTGATCGGCGGCTCGAAGAACTACGGCATCTCCGACCTGTTCGGCCGCACCGGCCTGCTGGGCACCCTGGAGTGGCGTCCGTCGGCCAACTTCACCAGCACGCTGGACATGACCTACGACAGCTTCCGCGAGAACCAGTCCGCGAAGGGCATCGAGTTTCCGCTGCTCTGGAGTTCCGCACAACTGCAGCCGGGCTACACGGTCAACAACGGCTTCGTGACCAGCGGCACCTACAGCAACGTCAAGGGCGTGATCCGCAACGACTGGAACCGCAACTACGCCAAGGTCTACAACTTCGACTGGAACAACAAATACCGCATCAACGAGGACTGGTCGGCGACGGTCGACGCCAACTACTCGCGCGCCAACCGCCGCAGCTTCCTGATGGAGTCCTACAGCGGCACCGGCTACACCCCGGCCAACGGCGCCACCGACACCATCGGCTTCAACGAGCTGGGCAACCAGCTGCTGTTCCTCAATCCGTCACTGAACTACGCCGGCAGCAACATCGTGCTGACCGATCCGCAGGGCTGGGGCGGTGGCGCCAATCCCTCCATCGTGCAGGCCGGCTTCATCAACGCGCCGCGCACCACCGACTACATCGGTGACCTGCGCGCCAGCCTGAAGCGCGAGTTCGAGAGCGGTCCGATCTCCAGCATGCAGTTCGGCATCGACCGCAAGACCCGCAACAAGTCCTACACCATCGAGCAGGACTTCCTGACCCTGCCCAACGGATCGCAGACCTTCGCCACCAGCCCGATCGGCGCGCAGACCGCGCCCATCCCGACCGGTGCCATGGTCAACGGCGGTGCCTGCGATCCGCTGGCCTTCATGGGCGTGGGTCCGCAGGTCTGCTACAACCCGCTCTATCTTCTGAACAACGGCTACTACACGGTGTTCCCCACCGCGCTGTCGTCGATCGGCGTGCCGCCCAACTGGAAGGTGCACGAGGTCGACGTGACGCCCTATGTCCAGTTCAACCTGGATACCCACGTCGGCTCGATTCCGCTGACCGGCAACTTCGGCCTGCAGGCGGCGCACACGCTGCAGTCCTCGGCGGGTGAGCGCGTCAGCGCCGGTGCGGCGGGCGCCGGCTCGCAGGTGCAGCTGATTCCGGTCTCGGGCGGCACCAAGTACACCCGCTACCTGCCGAGCATGAACCTGATCTTCGGGCTGAACAGCGACACCGACCTACGCGTCAGCGCGGCGCGCGTGATGTCGCGTGCGCGCATGGATCAGATGAACGCCAGCCTCGCGATCAACACCAACATCACCCAGCTGCAGTCGACCAATCCCAACCAGGCCTACTTCAGCGCATCGGGTGGCAATCCCAAGCTGCTGCCGACCCTGGCCAATGACTACAACGTCAGCCTCGAGCACTATTTCGAAGGCAACAAGGGCTATCTGTCCGGGTCGCTCTACTATCTGCAGCTGCACGACTACATCAATCCCAGCGCCGCATTCCTGGCCGACTTCACGCCCTTCATTCCCAGCTATCTGAGCGCGGCCCAGCAGCAGCAGCTGGGCACGCCCCTGGGCATCGTGTCCGGACCGACCAACGACGGTCATGGCAACGTCAAGGGCGCCGTGGCCACCGCCAGCGTGCCGCTGGAGATGCTGACCCCCGTGCTGAACGGCTTCGGCGTCATCCTCAGCGCCAACTACACCAAGAGCTCGCTGGTGTACGCCGGCAATCCGACGCCGATCACGGTGCCGGGCCTGTCCCGCTGGGTGCTCAACGAGACGGCCTACTACCAGAACGGCGGTTTCCAGGCGCGCATCGGCCGCAACTACCGCAGCAGCTTCCTGGGCGAAGTGGCCGGCATCAGCGCCACCCGCATCCTGCAGACCATCCAGGGCGGCAGCACCTACGATGCGCAGATCAGCTATGCGTTCGACAGCGGCCGCTTCAAGGGCCTGACGCTGATCCTGCAGGGCTCCAATCTCACCAACGAGCGTTTCGTCACCTTCCAGAACGGCGATCCACGCCAGGTGCTGAACTGGGAGCAGTACGGCCGCAGCTACCAGCTCGGGGCTTCGTACAAGTTCCAGTAAGCCGGCCTGTCCGTCGTGCATCAGGGCACAGCCCCGCCGCGTCGTCGCGGCGGGGCTTTTTTTACGCGGGTCTGGCGCGCTCGCGGTTAGCATCGCAAACAGACAGAGGGTCCGGCATGGCGGGCGCAAAGCCGATCGACAGCGTCGTCATCGTGGGCGGCGGCACCGCGGGCTGGATGGCGGCCGCGCTGCTGGCACGCGCGCTGGGACGGGCCGCGCGCATCACGCTGGTGGAGTCCGAGGACATCGGCACGATCGGCGTGGGCGAGGCCACCATCCCGCAGATCCGCCACATCAACGCCTTCCTCGGGCTGGACGAGGACGCGGTGATGCGCGCCGCGCGCGCCACCTTCAAGCTGGGCATCCAGTTCAACGACTGGCTGCGGCCCGGCCATTCCTACATCCATGCCTTCAGCGACATCGGTCTGCCGCAGGGCGGCGTGCCGTTCCAG
>JAJYMF010000108.1 GCA_021787175.1 Pseudomonadota bacterium
GCGTAGCGCGCATCAGCGACATGACGACCACCACGGCGAGCAGCGTGCCGACGACGAGGAACAGCCAGCGCACGATCTTGGCCACCACCGCATCGATATGCAGTTTCGGCCGCGCCGTCTGCACCAGTTCGGTGGTGCGGCCGAAATAGGTCTTCGCTCCCGTGAGGATGACTACGCCGTTGCCTTCGCCGCGGCGCACGACCGATCCCGATGAAAGCACTTTGCCCGGGACAATGTCGACATCCTTGGATTCCCCGGTCAAGGCCGACTGGTCGACGCTCACTGTTCCGCTGAGCAGTTTCGCATCTGCGGGAACGACGTCGCCGGCGCGCACGCGCACGATGTCCCCGGGAACGAGGTCGCGCGCGGGCACCACCTGCCAGTTCGCATCGCGCAGCACGCGCGAGCTGATCTGCAGGCGCCGCCGCAGCGTCTCGACCACGCCGGCGGCGCGGCGCTCCTGCACGAAGCTCAGCGCCGCGTTGATAACCAGCAGCGCGCTGACCACGGCGAGGTCCGAATATTTGTGCAGGAAGGCCGACAGCAGCATGATCAGTTCGAGCATCCATGCCGACATGCCCCAGAATTTTCCGAGGAACAGGCGCACCGGGTGCTCTTTTTGCACGGCCACTTCGTTGTAGCCGTGTTCCTTGCGGCGGGCGTCCACCTCGGACTGCGCGAGACCGGCGTCGGGCTTGACCTTGAGCGCCGCGAGCGTGTCCGGAACCGATGCAGCGGCGACATCGGGGGCCTTCGCTTCTGCCGGCTGCGCCGGCGCCGGCCCGGTTCTATTTGAGGCTAATGCCATATCAAGCATCCTTTCCGCCGTCACACCGGTCTACGCCGGTTTGCCCCGGATGTCGCGCACCAGGCCGCAGCAGCCGGCGCATCGCATTGGCGGGCACAGGCCGGCATCCCTGTTTGCACCGCGCTATCTTTGCAACACCCACGACTTCATCGCGTAGTCGTAAGCCCACACCTGAGTCGGCCCTCGCCATCCAGGACAGCCAGCGCCTCGCACTGGCTGTCCTGAAAGCGCCGCAACTTCTCCACGCCGCCGGCTTCAGCCGTGACGAGGAGCTCGGCCGTGCCCGATTTCCGCACCAGCCTGCTTGCATCGAGCAGGCTCGCCTCGCGATCGGCATGCGTCAGTTTGTGACTGACGATTTCACCGCTTGTAATGTTGGTCCGTTGAAACATAATCATTGGATCTCCATGGCGAAATTGGGCGGCTGCAGGCTGTGCCTTGTGATTGCCTGCCGCTTCGCGCATTCCAGGCATCTACCGGGCGATATGCAGCGCTGCCTGGATTCTGCGCTTCGGTCCAAGCCGGTCTGTACGCCAGCGCACGTACGCAAGACAAACGGCTCGGATTATCCCTCACCTGCCGAGGCGACGCTTCAGGATTGTTTGCGGCAGATGGTGCGCTGCAAAAGCTGTTCGCTCCCTATCCGGTCATCTGGTTTTTTTGTTTGACGACCCATGCGGCAAGGCCGACAAACCCGAGGACCAGCAGTATCAGCGCCCATATGCCGCCAGATTCGTGCATCCAGCTGGCTCCATCGCCGCCCGTGATGCCGGAACCGTAGCCATCTTGGCCTTGCGCATAGCCGCTCATCGCGCCGGGGCCGTACGCGCCTTGCCCTTGAACGCCCCCGCCCATCATGCCCGGGCCGGCTGCGTAGGCGCGTGACGCCGCGGCTGGCGGCGCCGCATCGGGGCCTGATGCCGTCTGCACGAGCGCGAACGGTGCGATTACTACAATTGCGATTGCCGTAACGGCCGCCGCGATGGACGATTTCTTCATTTGATTCTCCTGCATGATCGTTGCGGCAAGCATGCTCCAAGCACCGATGCGAGTCGGTGCGGCGGCGCGCTTAGGACGCGACAAATCTGCCGCGCACACCGGCGATCCATATGTGCGGCAATGCACAGACGGCCGGCCGCGGCAGAACGAGAATCAAATCAGCGGCCATCACTGCGGCTGCGGCAACCAGCGCAGTGTTCGCTGCAGGAATAGGAGGCAAAAGCGCCATGAATCAAGCCTTGCAGGAATTGTCACATTGCGGCGACGTCCGCAGTCTGGAGTCGGCGCTGCGCGCGTTCTGCTCCGGCTTCGGATCCGTGTCCCATCTCGATGTGCTGTCGATGGTCGGCGCCGAAAAACGCCAGGCCGTATGCCTGCTGCGCTTGAATTCTCCGGAACAGGAGCGGGCCCTGATGGCAAGGCTGGGCGCGATCCGGTTCGGCGACGATCTATGTGTCGTCGTCGAGATGAGACTGCCCGACTGAGCGCGATCGAATCCGCGCTTTGCCGCGGCGGCTCATCCCCGCCCGGTCTGCGTCGACTCCCCGGTCTTCCGGGCGATGCGGTACATCAGATCATTCCATGATTGGGCGAAGGCTGCGGTGCCTTCACGCTGGAGTTCGGCCGCGTTTCAAGCAGGTGGTGAAGGACCATCATCATTGCCTTTCGTTCGATCCGGCGCGAGCGCGCGGCTCGGCACCGTGGCGGCCGTTTTGTCCTCCGCTTGCGCACGTTTCGAGCCGTACTCGTGCGCATACACCCAGGTGAATTCGGCGCCAAGCAGGAAAACCTGCGCCGAAAAATAAACCCACAGCAGCAGCACGACCAGCGAACCGGCGGCGCCGAAACCCGAGGCCACGCTGGTCGTTCCCAGGTAAAGGCCGATGAGCAGCTTGCCGATTTCGAACAGGAGCGAGGTGACGCCTGCGCCGACCCACACGTCGCGCCAGGCGATGCTGGCACGCGGCATGAGTCTAAAAATGAGCGCGAACAGCGCAGTCGTAATGGCGAAAGAAATGCCGAAATTGAGCGTATGCAAATAGGCTTCCCGGCCTTCGAAAAAGCCGTAGCTCCATTTGCCGAACGCGGCGATCGCGGCGCTGACCACCAGCGAGACCAGCAGCAGAAATCCGAGGCCTAGCACCAGGCCGAACGATAGCAGGCGCGAGCGCACAAAGCTCCAGATGCCGTTTACTCGCGCCGGGACGGGAACGCGCCAGATGCGGTCGAGGTCGCTCTGCAATTCCGCGAACACCGTCGTCGCCCCGATGACCAGCGTCACGATGCTGATCGCCGTCGCCAGGATGTCCTGAGCCGGTGCATTGGCGCTTTTGAGCAAACCTTGCACCGCGATTGCGCCTTCGCGTCCGATCAGACCCTGGATCTGCGCGACGATTTCTCCGCGCGCTGCGTCCTGGCCGAACACCAGGCCGGCGACCGCAATAGCGATGATCAGCAGGGGGGCAAGCGAAAACAGGGTGTAATAGGCAAGCGCGGCGCCCATGCTCGGGGCGTAATCATCCAGCCACGCCATTACGGATTTTCTGATCAGGTCCCAGAGTTGATCGAGGTGCATGCTAATTTCCCGGCGCACCTGCAAGCGCAGCTAGTGCATGCAACCGGCCTACTGCGCCGGCACCGTGGTCCGGAGTTCGCGGTACGTGCCTCCGCTCTCCACGCTGCCCTTGACCGTGCCCTCGCCGTGCATCCGGCGTATGCAATCCGCGCGATCGTCGCCCTTCAGGCGGTCGCAGCGAAGCAGCCGATTATGTTCGTAAGAGCCCTGGTCATCGCCGAG
>JAJYMF010000001.1 GCA_021787175.1 Pseudomonadota bacterium
GTGGCTGTTTCGCTTGGCAAATGCCATTCACATCCGCACCCGACCGGCAGTCATCGAGCGAGCACTGCTGTTCAAGACTGGCGACCTCCTTTCCGTGGCGGTGATCGAGGAAACCGAGCGCCTCTTTCGCCGCAACCGCTACCTCTACGACGTGCAGATCCTGCCGCTGGCCTACCACGACGGAGTTGTCGATATTGAGGTGCGAACGCGTGACACCTGGTCGCTCGACCTGGGATTCAGTGCGGGCCGCGCGGGGGGCGTCAATTCGAGCGGCATACGGCTGAAGGAATACAACCTTCTCGGCTCCGGGACCGCGCTCAGCTTTGGACGATCCAACAACGTCGATAGAACCAGCAACGAGTTCCAATTCTCGAGCGATCGTGCGTTCGGCACTTGGACGTCCCTCAGCTACAGCAGTGCCCAAAACAGCGATGGAAGGCGTGACTCGGTTTCCGTGGCCCGCCCGTTCTATGCACTCGACACGCGCTGGGCCGCCGGCATTTCATGGTCCAAGGACGACCGTATCGATGCGCAGTACAACGCTGGCAACATAGCAAGCGAGTTTCGCCATCGGCAGAAGCAGGCGGACGTGTTCGTCGGCTGGTCGCGAGGCCGGGTCGACGGTTGGGTTCATCGCTACACGATCGGCGCCAGTTTGATTGAGGATTCGTACACGACCGAACCCGGTCGAATCGCCCCGGCGGAACTGCCGACCGACGACAAGCTCGTCTCGCCCTATCTCCGCTTCGAAGTGGTCGAGGACAGCTACGAAAGACGGCAGAACCGCAACCTGATGGCGAGACCCGAATTCTTCGCAATGGGTATGGCGGCGACTGCGCAGTTCGGATGGGCGAGCACGGGCTTGGGCTCCAGCCTAAATGCACTGCTGTACTCCGGATCCATCAGCCATGGGTTCGAACCGGCGCCAGACCACACACTGATCGCCGCGGCAACGATCTCAGGCCAGTACACCGATGGCCAAGTTCGGCGTCAACGATTCGGCGCCGAGACCCAGTACTACATTCCCCAAGGCAGGCGCTGGCTGTTCTATGCAGCGGCGTCCGTCGACGCGCTGACCAAACCGAATCCCGCCGAGACCTTGTCCCTGGGAGGAGACAACGGCCTGCGCGGCTACCCGCTGCGATATCAGAGCGGCACACGGCGTGCCCTGATCACCCTCGAGGAACGAGTCTTCACCGACGCGTACGTGTGGCGCTTGTTCCGCATCGGCGGCGCCGCGTTCTTCGACGTTGGACGCGCCTGGGGCGGCGACCAGCTGAATACCAATCCTGGTTGGCTGGGCAACGCGGGTTCCGGCCTGCGCATCGTGAGCGTGCGCGCAGCATTCGGCAATGTCCTGCACCTGGACGTGGCGGTCCCACTCAACGCCACCCCGGACATCAAGAAAGTCCAACTCCTGGTCAAGACAAAGACCAGCTTCTAGTGCCCTGCCTGATCGCGCCATTTGGTCCCGCGGGCGGCCGCTTCGATTTCAGACAGCCATCGGCCTCAACGCGGACGCGGCCATAGCGGGCGTGCCGCCCGCTGTGACCCAACCGTCGTCTCGAATGACGTCTACTCCACAGACCGTCGGATCTCAGACTCCCGTACCAGCACCGTTTCGGGCCCCTCGGCGCGAACGCGGCGAATTACGGCCGCATCAATGCGTTCACGATAGCGCAAGTACGCACCGACGCAGTCTTGCGCCGACATGTTCCGGCCGACGGTCGCAGACAGCACGTCGCGTGAGATGTAGGCTTGCACGATGCTCTCGTCAACGTCGACTTCGAAATGCACGCCGTCCGTGTCGAGGGCGTAGTAAGGCACAGAGTGCGACATGCTGCCTCCAAATCTGAACCATGCCCGTCTCGCTGTTGGTGCAACCATCGTCGCGCCATCCGAGCCGGCGCACATGTTCCGGCGGCGACACTTAAGCGGCGCTTATCTGCCGTCCCGGCCTGCTCGCCGAACGAACCGCCATCTCGCGGCACGTGCACCCGAGGCGTAGTCCCGGCTACCGAAGGCTATCGTGCGACGGCGGCACGGGTCGTTCCGCAGGAAAAGTCACCCGGACTTCAAGCCCCTGGCCGGATTCAGGCGTCCGCAACGTGACTTGGGCTCCGTGTCGGTCGGCGATCGCCTTCACGATCGCTAGGCCGAGACCGGTCCCGATGTACTCCTGCGCTGGGCAACACGCTGTATCGCCTCGGTAGAAGCGCTCGAATACCCGCTCACGCTCGGCTTGCGCGATGCCTGGACCACTGTCGACGACGCGAAGCACGGCTTGGCCGTCCAGCACAACAGCAGCGACATCGATCACGCCTGCCGCAGGCGTATAGCGCAAGGCGTTTTCGACCAGGTTGTTGAGGAGCGCGGTGACCTGCGCGCTGTCACCTTCGACCACAACGCTTGCCGGCGCATCGGAGCCGAGGTCAATGCCCGCGTGCTCGGCCTTGATGCTGAACGAGGACACGATCGTGCGCACGAGCTCAGCAAGATCGATGGGCGCACGGCGCAAGGACTCGGCATCGGGCTCCAGTCTTGCCACTTGCAGCAACTGCTCGATCAAGTGCTGCGACCGATTGATTCCGGCAGCCAGCTCCGCCATGGCTTGGCGCCGCTCCACCTCATCGGCAGACCGCTCCAACAACTGCAACTGGAGCCTGAGCGCCGTCATGGGCGTGCGAAGTTCGTGCGCAGCATCGGCGAGAAAGCGTTGTTGCCCCGAGAATGCCAATGCCAGCCTGCCCATCAACTCATTGATCGATCCGACCAGCGGCGAGAGTTCCTTGGGTGCATCGCCCAGCCGGATCACATCGAATGACCGGGCGCTTCGCGATGCGATGTGCCGGGCTGCCGTGTCGAGAGGCTGCAAACCTCTTCTCAGCCCATACACAAGGAATGCGCCGACCAGCAGCGCGAGACCGACAAGTGGCGGCAGTACCTTGGCGGCCGACTCCCGCGCCATTTGCTGTCGGGCAGCCATGCGCTGCGCCGCCTGAGCAGTTCCGCTCTGGCCGACACTGGAGTACACGATCCACTTCTCGCCCTTGACGATCGGGTGCGCCAAGCCCTCGCTGGTGGTGAACGGCACCAGCACCCGCGGGTCGGACGAGAAGATGCGTTCGCCCTGTTGCGTCCAGATCAGGGTCACGATCTCCGACTCGGCTGGGATGTCGGTGCGCTGTGTCGTGCCGGCGTACACCTCCGTTCTCGAGTTGCGCTCAGCGTGGCGGTAGCCGCCCAGGGCCTGCGCCACATTCCTGAGTTCCGCATCGAAGATCTCATGCATCTCATCGAGCGTCACCACATAGGTACCCGCGGCGACAAGGACCGATCCCGATGCCAGCGCGCCGAGAACCCACACTAGCAGCATTCGCTCGATGGACCGCATCACCCCTCCGCGACGCGGTAGCCCACGCCCCTCACGTTCTTGATGGCCTGGGTTCCGAGCTTTCTTCGCAGATGATGCAGGTGGACTTCGATTGCGTTGCTGCCGACCTCCTCGCCCCACCCATACACTGCCTCCTCGAGCTTGGCGCGAGACAGCACCGCGCCGGGGCGCTGCATGAGAG
>JAJYMF010000046.1 GCA_021787175.1 Pseudomonadota bacterium
TAGTGAGCAGGTGGTCGCCGACACCGACCAGATCACCAGCGACGACATGGCGCTGCTGCGGGCCTGGGCCCAGGGCATCGCCGCCGCGCGCGCCGGGCGCCACTACGTGGCCGCCGCCGTCTCCGGCGACGGGCGCTGGGCGCGCGCCTGCCTGCAGCGCCTGCTGGAGCGCTTCGTACGCGCCGCCGGCGAGCTGCGCGATCGCGAGGCGCTGCGCATGGCACGCGAGTTCCTGGAGCAACTGCCTCAGGAGCAGCCCGGCGCCGAGCCTGCAGGCAGCCCGGTGCGCGACATCCCCACGCTGGAAGACTTCGCCGCCCAGTTCGACGCCGACCTGTACACCGAAGCTGAACTAATCGATCTGTTCCAGGAACAGTACGGGGCGCTCGCAAGCCCTAGCGCCCCGGCGGCGAAGACCTCGGCACGTGAGTTGGCGATCAAGCGCAAACTGGCGATCCTGGAGATGCTGGGGCCGCGCGTCGTGGTGCAGCTAGACGCGGACTCGGCGATCGCCGTCTGGATCCGCGAACCGCTGGCGCAGCAGCTGGCAGAGCGCGTCGCTCCGGCGCCACCCACGCTGTCCGAACTCGTGCGCTGGATCAACCGCCAGAACCGCTGGTGGTACCGTGACATCCCGCACCTCGGGCGCGATCGCGCCGAGCGGATCGTGGTATGGCTGGCTGAACAGTGCGAGCGCATCGGCGTGGCGCTGGACGCGCGCGTGACCAGGCACGTGCGGGCTCTCGCGGCCGCCGACGCGCTGCTGACGGTGCGCGCGCCTGCCTGCCGACTGGCGGCGCCCGCCGACCAGGGCGGCGCGGCCGGTGACATCGTTCCGCTGGAGCAGGTACGCTGGCCAGCGCCATTGCTCGGGGAGAACGGCGTCTATCGGGCCACCAGTCCGAATACGCTTGGGGCGCACGACGACCGCGCCGCTGTCGCCGAGTGGCTGCACAAGCACCTGGACGGAAAGTCCGAGGCCACCGGCAGCGTCTACCGACGGGCAATTGAGCGGTTGGTGCTGTGGGCCCTCTTTGAGCGGCGCTGTCCACTGTCGTCGCTGGCCTCGCGCGACTTCGTGCAGTTCCGCGAGTTCCTGTACGAGCCGCCGCCGCACTGGTGCGGCAAGAGGCGGGTGCTCAAATACTCGCAGGACTGGCGACCGCTGCGCGGGCCATTGTCGGAAGTGGCGGTGCAACAGATCCTGCGGGTGGTCAAGGCCATGTACCGCGACTGGCGCGTCAGCGACTACCTGGCGGCCGATGCGGCACACGGGGTTGGGTTCCGCTCCTCGCGCCCGGGCGGCGCGGCGCCCGACCAGCCCGCCGGCGAGCAAGTCCAGGTCAAGCTCGATGTGAGCCGCTCGTTCCTGAAGGAGGATCTGGAGGCGATGCGTCGCAGCCTGAACGAGATGGAGGACGGACCTGCGCGCCGGCGCCTGCGCGCGATCCTGCTGCTGCTGCTGACCACGGGCATGCGCCGCAGCGAGCCAACCAATCTCTCGTTCGGGATGATCGAGCCGGTGCGCGAAGGCAACCAGCTGACCGGCTACATGAAGATCGCCGTGCTGGGCAAAGCCCGCAAGGTGCGCGAGGTGCTGCTGGTACAGGAGACCCTGCAGGCGCTGGAGGTCCACTATGAGGACCGCATCGCGCTGGTGGAGGCGGGGCAGCTGCCGGCGCGCTTCAAGGACATCCCGAAGGCCGCGGCGCCCCTGCTGAGCATCCTGCGCGAGGTACGGCCCACGGGAGCGGCCGGCGCCGGCGACAGCGTGGCGGCCGCTGCGCGGGCGGTCAATTTCGACGGGCGGCTCGGGGGCAGCGCGATCTACGCGATCCTCAAGGACTTCTTCGCCCGGGTGGGCGCTCGCGACGATCTGATACACGGCCAGGCCGCGTTCGACAAAGCCAGCACGCACTGGATGCGCCACACCTTCGCCCACATGGGCTTGGCCGAAGGGGGCGACAAGAGCCTGGCCACCGTGCAGGCGCTGCTCGGGCATTCGAACATCGCTACCACTGGCTTGTACCTTAAGGCTGAGATGGGGGATCGCGTTCGGCTGGTCAACGCTATGCGACGGGTCTCAGTCTGCCTACTGACGGCGCCGTGAGAGTAGCTCAGCAGGGACGAAAGGCCATTCGCTCTGGGGCGGCAAGCTCATGGCCCCCTCGCGGCCGGACCTTGTTAATTTTCCGAGCGGGGGCAAAGCCAACCACAACGCCGGCTGACCAAGTTGCGGGGCCGCTCCTGCGTAAGGTGTGACCTGCCGCTCGAGAGCAGTCCGCGGATGCTGGAACAATGTATTGGGGGACAATGTCGGAGCAGAGGAACCCGCCATGGCCGCACGTTTATTTTCCGAACTGAGGGCAAAGATGTCGCCAGAAGCGCCGACGCGCGCTGCTGCGAGGGCGGGCTCTGTGCTTCAGAAGGTGGTGAGTGCGGAGATGGCGTCCGCATCCAGTACGGCGGCGCTCCTACGCTCCGGCGCGTCATGGCGGCGCGAGCGGATGCGCGCTGCCGATATGATTTCGCTGACCGAAGCAGCCAGGTTTGCCCTGGTCAAGCGGGTAACGATCAGGTCGTGGATCAAGACCGGCCGCGCGATCGGAGTCGAGCACACAAGCGGCACCTTTAAGCTGCCGCGCTGGCAGTTCGAGCCGCCGATCTGGGCCGGCATACAAGCTGTGACAAAGGCGCTGGGCACGACAGACGGGTGGCAGTTGCTGATCTTCATAGAGTCACCTTCCCCAGCTCTGGGCGGGCTGTCACCGCGCGCCGCGCTAGAACAAGGAACTGACATGCGGCGCATCCTCGCATTCGCATCGGCCGAGGCGCACTGAACGCGACGGCAGACCTATCGTGACGGGTACGGAGCAAACGTTCCGCATCACGTACCACGATGTGAATTTAAGCCAACTCGTTCCTGCGGGCGCTCGGCTTGTCAAGGCAATCGCCTCAGTAGAATTGGAGGCAACAGTTTTGACAAACGAGCGACCGCAGTGACCTTCCAGAGGAAATTCAGATCAGTGTGTGTCAAATCGAATGGCTCACCCACCTGGCGGTTCAAGCAATTCGCTTTACGCCGGCCAACCAACTCTCCGAATGGTGTGACCGGCGCCGGCCCCAGGTGAAGCCTATCGCGCGTGCGCCCGGCGCGCGCGGCGCCGGCGGGGCCGGCCGCTCTCTTCCCGACGCGCTCCGCCTCGCCCGCGTCCAAGTCAAATGAGCCCTTGGCACTCTCGCCTTATAGTGCAGCGATGGCAGCGATACCGACCACGCTTCGCGTCCCCATGCTCGATCCGACGCAGTGGTTCGTCCTGGTGCACGCCGCGCACGGTCGAACCGCGCACGATCGCGCGTATCACAACGTGAACGCCGCGCGCATGCTGAACGTGAACGGGCGATGGTCGACCAGGCCAACGCAGCTCGTTCCCGTGCTGATCTGGCGCGATCGGGGCGCCGCCGAGGCCAGCGCGACGATCTGCCGCAAGCACCGCAGCGACGCCATCGTGGTCAGCTCCATTGGAGGCAACGCGTTTGAGCTTGGCAGGCACTTGGTCGAGTTCGGTC
>JAJYMF010000036.1 GCA_021787175.1 Pseudomonadota bacterium
CCCGGACTTTCCTCGCCGCTTGCGCGCCGCGACTGTCCGGCCGACTCCGCGGGCGATTCTACGCGAGTGCGCGCGACGGCGCCGATCGGCGTCAGCCGCCGCCGACAGCGTGGATGATCTCGACGCAATCGCCTTCCGCCAGCGCGCGTTGGGCATGCTGGCTGCGCGGTACGATCTCGCGATTGACCTCGACCGCCACCCGGCGCTGCGCATGGCCGGTCGCGGCCAGCAGCGCGGCCAGCGTGCTGCCGGCGGCGCAAATGTGGGGCTGGCCATTGAGGATGATCTGCATCGGACTATTCTAGCGATGAGGCGTGTGCGAGGCGCGCCGAAGGGGGAGTCATGGGCGCAAGTCAATCGGTCACGCTGAGCGGGCGCGTGCTGGAGGGAATCGTCGCGGAGGTGGCGTGGCCGCGCGTCGCGGCGCTGCTGCGCATGAGCGGCGAGGATTTCGCCGCTCGCGTGCAGCCGCGCCTGCCGCTGACGCTGAAAGCGACCACGGCGGAATTCGCGCAACGCCAGGAACAGGCGCTGCGCCAGATCGGCATCGAAGCCGTCGCGCTGCCAGAAGACGGACCGCGTGCTCTGCTGCGCAACGGCGAGACCCTGCGCGGCCCGGTCAGCGCGGCGTGGCTGCGGCATGCGCTGGATACCGGCGACGTCGATCCCGGCACGGAAGTGCGCGGCGACGATGCACCCGAATGGCAGCGCGCCGACGTCTGGCTGGCCGTGGACGGCCTGTGGCTCGATCTCGACGAGACGCCTGCGGGCATGACGGATTCCGCCATCCGAGAGGCGGCGGTGCCGCCTCTCTCAACGCCTGTCGCTGCGCAAGCGGATCCATCCGCAGACCAGCCGCCCGACCCAGCGGCAACGCCCTCGCCATCAGGTTTCTGGCGACGCATCGCGGCGTGGTTCAAGAAACCGCAGCGGTCGCCCGTACACGACGAGTGATCCGACGGCATCAGCCGTCGCGCACCCCGCCGCCGTCGTGGTGATCGGCCGGCCGCGGTGCCGATCGCGAGGGCTCGGCGCGCGGCGCCGGCGCCGGACGGGCAGCCGGCTGCGGCGCATAGGCCGGTTCGGGGCGATAGGCCGGCTGGGCGGGCTCCGGACGGTAGGCCGGCGCCGGCCGATACGCTGGTTGCGGCGCGTAAGCCGGCTCGGGGCGATAGGCCGGGCGAGGCACGTTGGCAGGCTCGGGGCGATAGGCCGGCGGCGGAGCGTAAGCCGGTTCGGGTCGGTAGGACGGCTGCCGTGAGGGTGCGCGCCCGCCGTCGGCATTCCCGTATGCCGGCCGGTAAACCGGGACGCGCGGATACGACGTCTCGGACCGCGACTGCGGCGGCGGCGCATAGCCCGCCTCGGGCCGGCTACTCGGCGGCGGATTGCCGCGCCACGGTGACGATGCCGGACGATCCGGCCGCATCGTCGGGCGCCCATAGTCCGCAGACGGCTGTGATGGTGCCATCGACGGCCGGCCGATGATCTCGCTGGGTGCCGGATGCCCACGCCCCGACTGCCAGGCATGCGGTGCCCAGCGTGCCGACGGCACCGCTCCCGCCGGCAGGCCGGTGTCACGTGTCGGCGATCCACCCGCACGCCCCGTGAACCGCTCGACCGGCTGCAGACGCTGCGGTTGCGGCAGCGTCCCCGGCTCGCGCTGAAACGACGGCCGTGGGCGCGCCGCATGCGCCATGTCGGCACCGCCCAGCACGCGCACAGGGGTCGCGGCCGGCGCTTGCGGCCGCAGCGCGACCGGTTCACCCCGACGCACGCCCACGCGACCCGCGGCCAGGACGCGGTCACCCGGAGCAAGACCGGCGTTGAAAGCGGGCGGCGGCGCGCGATGGGCCAGCACCTGCCGCTCGAACAATCCCTGCGGCACCCGCGGCGCGGGATGGCCCGCGGCACCGATCAGGCTCACCGGCAGCGGCCGTGGCGGCGACACCTGGCGCAGCGAGCCGCGATCCGCGGTATTCAGCAGCCGATCGCCGCGCAGGAGGTGGCCGGCCACGGGCCGCGCACCGACGAACACGTCGCGCGGCACCACGGTCAGCGCGCGCGGCGGAATCGGGCGGTCGCCGTGCCCGAAGCCGGGGCCGGCATGCGGCGGACGACCGTGACGATAATCGTCGTAATCGCGATCGACGCGCTGGATGACCGTCTGGTTGACGATCCGGATATTGGTAATGTTGATCTGCTGGAAGTAGCGCGGGCCGCCGTAATACCAGGGGCGGTAGATATCGTCGGGTCCCAGCGGATACCAGCCGATCGGCGGACCGCCGACACTGACACCGGCGCTCCAGCCGCCGCCGCCGACGAACGCCACCAGCGCCGGCGCGTAGCACGGCCGCACGAATCGCGGCCCGGGCAGCCAGCCCCAGGCGTCATCGGCCCATACCCAGCGGCCGTAGTGGAACGGCGCGAAGCCCCACGGCGCATCGTCCACCCAGGTCCAGCCCCACGGCGCGACATAGACCCAGTGGCCGTCGCGGTAGGGCGCCCAGCCCACCGGCACGTCGCGCGGGTACCACACGGTGCCGTAGTCGCTGACGCTCTGCCAGTTGCCGTACTCGTCGAGATCGGCGGCGCCGATCACGCCCTCGGGGACATAGCGATCGGCCAGCGCGCGGTCGAGCCGGCGATCGCGGGTGAAGCACCAGCGATCGAAGCTGTCTTCCTGCGGAATGCCGAAGGTCTCGGCGCCGGCCAGCGCGCTGTCCTCGAAACGATAGCTCTGCCCGGCGTACAGCGTCTGCTGGGCCTGGTCGCGCCCGTACACGCGCGCCTCGCCGCGGTAGACCGTCACCTGCGTGCCGTGGCCACCGGGACCGATGTCGATGCGGAACTCGCCGGTCTGGTCGGTGACGAACGCCAGCGTCGGGGTGTCGATTTCGTAGCTCTGCCCCTGATACAGACGGCGCACGCGCAGGTTGAGCGTGCCCTGGGTCAGCTGCGCCTGGGTGTGGTTGTCGCCGAGGTCGAGAAAGCCGAATCCCGTATCGCCGTCGAGGCGGATCTCGGCACCGCCCATCTCCAGCTCGGCGCGGGCATCGCTGGAAACCCACAGGCGATCGCCGGTGGTCAACGGGCGATTGAGCTGGGCCTGGGTCCAGCCTTGCGTCCCTGCCGGCTGCAGACCGACGTCGCCATCCACCACGCTCAGCCGCGCCACGCGATCGGGCGGATCCTGATCGGCGTGCACGGCGGCCGGCGCGCCCAGCATCCACAACGAAAAGGCGCCGATCAGGACGGCGCCGATCAGGGAATGACGTGCGCTGCGCATGGAACGACTCCCGGGCCCCTGTCGACGCCGCCGCAATGGCAGCGCCGGACGCGCGGCGGCCACAGGCCCGCCGCCGCACGGTTTCATTCTGCCTACCCTACCCCTGAACCCGCACTGGACGCGCGCAGCGTTGCCTGTCAACCGATCGCTGGCTAGGATGTCCAAGCCGTCGCGGGTGTCGTCTAGTGGCAAGACAACAGCTTCCCAAGCTGTGAATGTGGGTTCGATTCCCATCACCCGCTCCACCCCGCATCCGTTGAGCGCCGAGGGTCCGGCC
>JAJYMF010000020.1 GCA_021787175.1 Pseudomonadota bacterium
TCAAACACAACGGCCTCTTCCTGGCGCTGCTGCCTGCGTTGGTGCGCGACCATGAGGTCATCGGCATCGTGCGCAATCCACTCGCACTGCTTGCGGGCTGGCAATCGATCGATCTCCCGGTTGCAACCGGGCGGCTGCCCATGGCCGAGCGCCATGATGCTTCGCTGGCGCGTCTACTGGACGAAACCCGCACCGCGCTGTCGCGCCAGGTGATCATTCTGGACTGGTGCTTCCGGCGTCTGCGGGATCATCTGCCGTGCAAACGAGTCCTGCGTTACGAAGAGGTCATCGATAGCGGTGGAAAGACGCTGATCTCCGCCGCAGGTCTGACCGGCGGATCGGAGCCGCTCACGAGACGCGCTGTGGACAGACGATTCCGCGGCGCGGACATCCGTTTGCTGCAGCATCATCTTCAGGCTGGGCCGGGCGCCTGGCGCACGTTCTACTCCGATGCGGAGGTCAGCGCGACGGCAGACCGATGGGGCCAAGCAGCGTCATGAGTACGCCAAGAGTGAGCTTCCTGATTGGCGGCACGCAAAAGGGAGGCACGACGGCTCTGGCAGAGTTTCTCGCGCTGCATCCGCAAATCGCCCTGCCCGTGAAAAAGGAGGCGCACATTTTCGATGCTCCCGATTTTGACGAGTCCGCCGGTGTCGCAGAGGTGGACCGGCTCTATGATTCGCATTTCGAGAACACCTCCGCGAAAGCCGTGCATGGCGATGCCACCCCGATCTACCTGTTCCTTCCGGCAGCCATCCGGCGCATTGCGCGTTATCGCCCGGACATGCGCTGGATCGTACTCTTGCGGCATCCCGCCCTGCGCGCGCTGTCGCACTACCACATGGAGCGTGCGCGCGGCACGGAAACTTGGCCATTGTGGCTGGCACTGCTGCTGGAAAACCGCCGCCTGCACGGACACCACGACGATCTGTCGTGGACATCGCCTCTGCGCACGCACTCCTATCGGACTCGCGGCGATTACGCCAGTCAGCTGGACAGGCTCTTCGCCCATTTCCCGCGCGAGCAGGTTCTCCTGCTCGACAGCGCGGAGCTTCGACATCAGCCCGGACTCGTGTTGGCACGCGTTTATGCGCACCTCGGTCTACCGGGCCCCGTGCAGCTGTCTGCCGAGCGCACGGTTTTCGCGGGCAGCTACCCGCACCCGCAGCAGGGCTCATGGCGTGCTCGTGCGCTGATCGCACTGTTCCGCCGAGAGCTGGTCGCGCTTGAAAATCGCCACGGCATCAAACTCGCCTTCGATTCCTGATCCGGGACGATCGCCGGACGCGGGCGACACCCTTGCCGTCGCGCCGGGTGCACCAACTGCGCCGCAGCGGTATGTCGGCGCGATGCCGCGAATCCGCGCGCGGCGCCGCTCAGCGCGGCCCGAGGTAATCGCCCTTGCCGATCTCGACGCCGTTGTGGCGCAGGATCGCGTACGCAGTCGTGACGTGGAAGAACAGGTTCGGCAGCGCGTGCTCGAACAGGTAGGTGCGGCCGACGAATTCCACGGCCTGCTTGCGCATCTGCAGCACCACGCTGCGATCCTCACTGCCCACGAATGCCGCAGCAGGAATGCCGTTGACGAACGCAAGCGTCTTGGCGATGCGCGCCTTGAGCTCGGCCACCGTGGTTTCGGTGTCCTCGTGCCTGGGCACCTCGAGGCCGGCGAGGCGTGCAGCGGCGCCCTTGGCGGTATCGCAGGCGATCTGCACCTGGCGCGTCAGCGTGAACATGTCGGGAGCCAGGCGATCGCTGAGCAGCACGGCTACGTCAAAGCCCCTGGCCCCGGCGTGTGCCGCGGCCTTGTCGAGGATCGCGGACAGCGCGCCCAGGGTGCGATTGAAGACGCTGACCGATGCGTCGTACATCAGTGGATTCATGAGATTGGCTCCGGGGGTGAACTGCGCCGGCAAGGCCGGAAAACACGGCGCTGACGATGCCGGGGTGGCGTGGCGACCCCGGCCCGATTCGAACGGGCGACCTTCCCCTTAGGAGGGGGACGCTCTATCCAGCTGAGCTACGGGGTCGTGGACGCTGATTGTAGACGCAAGCCCGCGCCCCGCGCCGCAGGGCGCGAGCCCTCTGCACGCACCGGGTCGCCTGCGGCGCTCTGTTAAACTTCGTGGCCAACCTTTTGATCCGCGCTGCCGCACCGGCAGTCGCGCAGGAGCCTCCATGACCCACCCGATTCTGAAGGCGCTCGGCCTCGCCGAGACCCACTCCGGCACCTATCTCGGCCAGGGCGAGTGGTCCAGGACCACGGATGCCGGTGTGATCAAGCCCGCCAATCCGGCCAGCGGCGAAACGCTGGCGACCGTGTACGCCAGCTCGGCGGCCGACTATGCGCTGATCGTCGAGCGCGCGCAGGCCGCGTTCAAGATCTGGCGCACGACGCCGGCGCCGAAGCGTGGCGAGGCGATCCGCCTGTGCGCCGACGCGCTGCGCCTGCACAAGGACGCGCTCGGCTCGCTGGTTGCGCTGGAGATGGGCAAGATCAAGCCCGAGGGCGATGGCGAAGTGCAGGAGATGATCGACATCGCCGACTTCGCGTTGGGCCTTTCGCGCCAGCTGTACGGCCTGAGCATGCACTCGGAACGGCCGGGGCATCGCATGCTGGAGCAGTGGCAGCCGCTGGGCCTGGTCGGGATCATCTCGGCGTTCAATTTTCCGGTGGCGGTCTGGGCCTGGAATGCGTTCGTGGCCGCGGTCTGCGGCGACATCTGCATCTGGAAACCTTCGCCGAAGGTGCCGCTGTCGGCGATCGCCGCGCTGCGCATCTGCAATGACGCGCTCAAGGCCGGCGGTTTCCCGGACCTGTTCTTCCTGTTCAACGACGCCGGTCATGAGCTGGCCGAGCGTTTCGTCGACGACCATCGCATCCCGCTGATCAGCTTCACCGGCTCGACCCGCGTCGGCCGCATGATCGGCGAACGCGTCGCGCGTCGCCTGGGCCGATCGCTGCTCGAACTCGGCGGCAACAACGCGATCATCGTCGACCAGACGGCCGACCTGAAGCTGGCGATCCCGGCAATCGTGTTCGGCGCGGTCGGTACCGCCGGCCAACGCTGCACCACCACGCGCCGGCTGTTCGTGCATCGGGCGATCTTCGATGGCGTCCTCGACACGCTGACCGCGGCCTATCGCCAGGTGGCGACGCGCATCGGCGATCCGACCCTGCCGACCACCCTGCTCGGCCCGCTCAACGATGCCGGCGCCGTGCAGCGCTACCTCGACGCCATCGCCCAAGCCAGGACCGCCGGCGGCCGCATCGTCTTCGGCGGCGAGGCGCTGACCGACCGCCCTGGCCATTTCGTGCTGCCGACCCTGGTCACCGGCCTGAAAAACAGCGACGCCGTGGTGCAGACCGAAACCTTCGCACCGATCCTCTACGTGATGCCGTTCGACACCCTCGACGAGGCGATCGCCTTGCAAAATGGCGTGCCGCAGGGTCTCAGCTCGTCGATCTTCACCAATGACGTCCGTGCGGCCGAACGCTTCCTGTCGGCGGCCGGATCGGACTGCGGCATCGCCAACGTCAACATCGGCACCTCGGGCGC
>JAJYMF010000219.1 GCA_021787175.1 Pseudomonadota bacterium
GGCGCGGGGCTTCCACGCGCGGCCGTGGCGAGCCGCGTTCGTCCGCGCCGCCGCGCTCGTCTTCGCGTGTCGCATCGTCAGCCGTCGGCTCGGAAGCAGCCGCATCCGCACCGCGTGCGGCCGCATCCGCCAGCGCGGTCAGTGTCACGGCGGCGGTAACCGGGACCGTCGAGGGCGCGGCGCCTGCGCGCAAGCGGCGCCGCCGCGGTGGTCGCGGCCGTGCGGGTGGCGATGGGGCCGTGGCGCCGGTGGCTGATGCTGGCGGCGCCTCCGCAGCGCCCGCCGTCGCAGCAACGCCTGCCGAGGGTGAGCGCCGCGGCCGGCATCGCGGTGGCCGCGGTGGCCGCGGGCCCCGCGAGAATGCGCAGTCCGGCGGCTCATCGACGACAGCTCCTGTACCTGCGGGCGCACCGGAACCTGCTGCCGTGCCTGCGGCACACGGCAAGCCGGGGTTCTTCCGCCGCATCGGCAGCCTGTTCCGCCGCCACTGATACCCCTTCGCGATCAAGACACGAACGCCGCGTAGCCCGGATGTAGCGCAGCGAAATCCGGGAACGATGCTGCATCGAGCCCCGGATTCCGCCCCTTGGGGCTCCATCCGGGCTACCCCTCGTATCGATTGAACGCAACGGGGCATGTGCGGGGCGCGGCGGTGCGACGGGGCTGGCGGCCCGTCGCGCTCACGCTATGCTTCCCGGCCTCCCCGCAGTCAGCCGCGCCCGTGATCCGTTTTGACCAGGTCAGCAAACGCTATCCCGGCGGCCACGAGGCGCTGAGCCAGCTCAGCTTCGAGCTCGGCGCTGGCGAGATGGCCTTCGTCACCGGTCATTCCGGTGCCGGCAAAAGCACGCTGTTGAAACTGCTGGGTCTGCTGGAACGTCCCAGCCATGGCGCCGTCATGGTCGGCGGCGTGAACCTCGGCGGCGTGCGCCGGCGCGGCATCCCGCGCCTGCGCCGCCAGGTCGGCATGGTGTTTCAGGATCACCGGCTGCTGACGGACCGCAGCGTGTTCGCCAATGTCGAATTGCCGCTGGTGGTCGCCGGAGTGCCGCCGGCCGAGCGCGGCAAGCGCGTGCGTGCGGCGCTGGAAAAGGTCGGTTTGCTGGCGCACGAGAAAAAGCTGCCGCCCGCGCTGTCGGCCGGCGAGCAGCAGCGCGTCGGCATCGCCCGCGCGATCGTCGGCAAACCGCCGTTGCTGATCGCCGACGAGCCCACCGGCAATCTCGATCCGCAGCTGGCGGTGGAGATCATGGGCCTGTTCGCCGAGTTCCAGCAGGTCGGCACCACGGTCCTGGTCGCCACCCACGACCTGTTCCTGATCAAGCGCATGCGCAAGCGCGTGATCGTGCTGGATCACGGCCGGCTGGTGGATGACGTGGCCGCCGCGGAGGTGGCGTGAGCCGCCGCGGCGATCCGTCACCGGCCGCGACGCTGTCGGCGCGCGGACGCATCGCCGCCTGGCGTGGCCAGCATGCCTGGAGCCTGCGCGCCAGCCTGCAGCGGCTGGCGGCGCATCCGTTCGGCACTGCGCTGACGCTGGCGGTGATGGGTTTTGCGCTGGCGCTGCCGCTGGCGTTCTATCTGGCCCTGGGCAACCTGCAGCGGTTCGGTGCCGCGCTGGGCGAGAGTCAGGCAGTCAGCGTGTTTCTCAAGCCCGGTCTTCCCGCGGCGGCGGTTGCCGGACTGGCGGCGGATCTGCGTGCGCGCACGAACGTCGCCGCGGTGGTCATCCGCACGCCGCAGCAGGGGCTGGCCGAGCTGTCGGCGATGCAGGGCTTCGGTCCGGGGCTGGCGGCGCTGGCCGACAATCCGTTGCCGTACGTCCTGGTGGTGACGCCGCGCGCTGGTCTCGACGCGCACGGCGGCCAAACGCTGGTCGCCGCCCTGCGCGCACTGCCGGCGGCGGATCGGGTGCAGGACAACAGCGCCTGGCGCGGACGGCTGGACGCCCTGCTGACGCTGGGCCGGCGCGTGGTGCTGCTGCTGGGCGCGCTGCTGGCGCTGGCGGCGCTGCTGGTGGTGGGCAACAGCGTGCGTCAGGATATCCAGGCGCATGCGGAGGAAGTCGCGGTACTGCAGCTGGTCGGCGCCAGTCCCGGTTTCGTGCGGCGGCCTTATCTTTATGCCGGCATCTGCTACGGTTTCGGCAGCGGCGTGGTCGCGGTCGCGCTGGTGTTGCTGCTGGAACTGGCGCTGCGTGGTCCGGTGACGACGCTGGCCGCAGCCTGGGGGGGCGGTCTGCGCTTTGCCGGTCTGGCGCCCGCTCTGCTGCTGGCGGTGCCGTTCGCCGCCGCGCTGCTCGGCTGGCTGGGCGCACGCATCGCCGGTGCGCGCCATCTGGCTGCGGCCGAACCGCACTGAATCACGAGGATCCGATGGACTCCAGCATCAGCCGTCACATCGTCAGCGATCATCCGCGCGTGCTGGTGGTGGACGGATCGAAGGTCGTGCGGCGCCTGATCGAGCAGGTGCTGAACGCCGAGCTGAGCGGCGTCAGCGTGGTCGGTTGCGGCAGCGGTGCCGAGGCCCGCGCCGCGCTGGAGCAGGCGCCGGTGGACTTCGTCACCACGGCGCTGCGGCTACCGGACATGGACGGGCTCGAACTGGCGCGCAGCGTGCGCATGCACGCGCCGCAGGCCTATGTGCCGATCGTCGTGGTATCCGGCGATGTCAACGAGCGCCTGCAGGCGCGCGCCCTGGGCGAGGACGTCACCGACTACTTCGACAAGTCGCTGGGCTTCGGCGCGCTGGCCGAGTTCATCCGCGGCTACGTGCAGCCGCAGGGCCAGGCCAGCGGCGACGTGCTGTACGTCGAGGACAGCCGCGTCGTCGCCCTGGCCACCCGGCGGATGCTCGAGAAGCACGGACTGACGGTGCAGCACGTGGTCAGCGTCGAGGATGCGCTGATTCTGCTCGATGCCGCCCGGGCGGCGGGCGGCATCGGCGCCGACGTGGTGCTGACCGACGTCAACCTGAAGGGCGAGCTGACCGGCGGCGATCTGCTGGCGCGCATCCGCAACGAGTACGGCTACGGCAAGGGCCGGCTGCCGGTGCTGGTGATGACCGGCGACGACAATCCGCGCAACCAGGCCGCGCTGCTGCGGGCCGGCGCCAACGATCTGGTGCAGAAGCCGATCGAGGAGCGCCTGCTGGTCACCAAGCTGCTGTTCCAGCTGCGCGTCGGCCGCCATCTGCGCCGGCACGCCGGCACGTGAGCGACCCCCGGCTGCGCCTCGAGCCGAGCTGGAAGGCCGCGCTCGGCGACTACTTCGACCGCCCCGACATGCAGGCGCTGGCCGCTTTCCTGCGTGCCGAGAAAGCCGCCGGCAAGCGCATCTATCCGCCCGGCGGCGAGATCTTCGCCGCGTTCGACGCCACGCCGCTGCCGGCGGTCAAGGCGGTGATCCTCGGCCAGGACCCGTATCACGGCCCCGGCCAGGCGCACGGCCTGTGCTTTTCGGTGCGGCCCGGCGTGCCGGTGCCGCCGTCGTTGGCCAACATCTTTGCCGAGATCGAGCGCGACCTCGGCATCGCACGTCCCGATCACGGTTGCCTGA
>JAJYMF010000236.1 GCA_021787175.1 Pseudomonadota bacterium
GCATGTGCTGGCCATGCTCGGCGGCTCCGCCGCGGTGCTGTTTCCGGATGCCTCCGGCCACCTGCAGGATCCCGAACTGTTCTGCACACGCGGCCGCGCGCCGCCGTCCGGGCAGACGCTGTTTCCGGTGCCGGGCAACGACATCGGCATCGCGCAATGGGCCTACGACCATCGGCGCAGCGCCGGCCTGGGCACCGACACCCTGGCCAACACCGATACCGTATATCTGCCGTTGCGCGCGCTGCAGCGCTGCATGGGCGTGCTGGCGTTGCGCCCCGCCGATCCGCGCCAGTTGCAGGTGCCCGAGCAGATGCACCTGCTGGACATGATGGTCAACCAGGCCGCCATCGCCATCGAGCGCTCCGACCTGTCCGCGGCGGCGCATCGCGCCGGCGTCGAGGTCGAATCCGAGCGCCTGCGCAACACCCTGCTCAGCGCCATCTCGCACGACTTCCGCACGCCGCTGGCGACCATCATCGGCGCGGCCAGCACGCTGCTGTCCGCGGCGCCCGGCGGCATCGACGAAGCGCACCGGCAAACCCTGCTGCACAGCCTGCTGGGCGAGGCCAGACGCCTGCACCGCCTCACCGGCAACCTGCTGGATCTCAGCCGCTTCGATGCCAGCGGCCTGCATCTGAACCGCCAGTGGCTGGCCATCGACGATCTGATCGGCGCCGCGCTGGCGCAGTTGCAGGGGCTGCTGGAACAGCGTCCCGTGCATGTCGATTGCGCACCCGACCTGCCGCTGTTCCCCGGCGACGAAACCCTGATCGGCCAACTGCTGGTGAATCTGATCGAGAACGCCGCCAAGCACACGCCGGCCGGCGGGCCCATCGACATCGCCGCCGGCGTCGATGCCGACTGGCTGCGCGTGGCGGTGCGCGATCGCGGGCCGGGCCTGCCCGCGGGCGACAGCGCCCGCCTGTTCGAGAAATTCCAGCGCGGCCGCCCCGAGGATGCGCAGAGCGGCTTCGGCCTGGGCCTCAGCATCGCGCGCGCCATCGTGCTGGCGCACGGCGGCACGATCAGCGCCGGTGCGCGCGCGGGCGGCGGCGCCGAGTTCGTGTTCACCCTGCCCCTGCAGGCCCCGCTGGCAGGCGCCGATGGCTGACCCCAAGGCCAGCGTGGTCCTGATCGAGGACGATCCGCAGATCCGGCGCTTCCTGGTCGCCGCGCTGGAACTGCACGGCTACGCGCCGCACGAGGCGGCGACCGCGAACGAGGGGCTGCGCCTGGTGACCAGCCGCCAGCCCGACCTGGTGATCCTCGATCTCGGCCTGCCGGATCTTTCCGGGCTGGATGTGATCCGGCGCCTGCGCGAGTGGTACACGCGGCCGATCCTGGTGCTCTCGGCGCGTACCCGCGAGCAGGACAAGGTAGCGGCGCTGGATCTCGGCGCCGACGACTACCTGACCAAGCCGTTCGGCATCGACGAGTTGCTGGCGCGGCTGCGCGTGGCGCTGCGCCACCTGGCCGGACAGCAGGCCGGCGATGCCGACGGTCGCATCGAGGTCGACGGGCTGGTGATCGATGCCGGCGCGCGGCGCGTGCTCAAGCACGGCGCCGACGTGCATCTCACGCCGCGTGAATACCGGCTGCTGCTGGCGCTGGCCGGCCAGCGCGGCAAGGTGCTCACCCATCGCCAGTTGCTGCGCGAGGTGTGGGGTCCGAGCCATGTCGAATCCCCGCAATACCTGCGCATCTACATGCGCGCGCTGCGCGCCAAGATCGAGGACGACCCGACGCGCCCGCGCTGGCTGCTTACCGAGATCGGCGTCGGCTACCGTTTCGCCGACGCCGGTTGACGCCGCGCGGTTCAGCCGCGCATGCGCAGCGCCAGCGTCTTGCCGAGGTCGGCGGGAGAGCGCACCGTGACGACGCCGGCCTTCTCCAGCGCCGCGAACTTGGCCGCCGCCGTGCCCTTGCCGCCGCTGATGATGGCGCCGGCGTGGCCCATGCGCTTGCCGGCCGGTGCCGACGCGCCGGCAATGAAGGCCACCACCGGCTTGCGCACGTAGTCGGCGATGAACTCGGCGGCCTCCTCCTCGGCGCTGCCGCCGATCTCGCCGACCATGATGATGCCCGCGGTCTCCGTGTCGTCCTGGAACAGCTTCAGGCAGTCGATGAAGTTCAGGCCGTTGATGGGATCGCCACCGATGCCGATGCAGGTGGACTGGCCGAGGCCGGCCTGGGTGGTCTGGAATACCGCCTCGTAGGTGAGCGTGCCGGAGCGCGAGACGATGCCCACCTTGCCGGGCTGGTGGATGTGGCCGGGCATGATGCCAATCTTGCATTCGCCGGGGGTGATGATGCCGGGGCAGTTGGGACCGATCAGCACGGTGCCGGGATAGCTGTGGGTGAGCGCGTTCTTGACGCGCAGCATGTCCAGCACCGGGATGCCCTCGGTGATGGCCACGATCACCTTGATGCCGGCGTCGGCGGCTTCGAGGATGGCGTCGGCCGCGAACGGCGGCGGCACGAAGATCATGCTGGCGTCGGCGCCGGTGTTGTCCACTGCGTCCCGCACGGTGTTGAACACCGGCAGGCCGAGGTGTTCGCTGCCGCCCTTGCCCGGCGTGATGCCGCCGACCAGCCTGGTGCCGTAATCCAGCGCCTGCTGCGAATGGAATGTGCCCTGCTGGCCGGTGAAGCCCTGACAGATCACCCTGGTGTTCTTGTGTACGAGCACGGACATGATGGAACCTCGAATTGGATTGGGCCGCGGGTGCAGGCGCATCCCTGCGCAACCCGGGACTCGGCCATCCTGGCCGCGGCTATGGGGATGATCAGACGGCGATCGCCGCGACGGCTTTGCGCGCGGCATCGTTGAGGTCGTCGGCGGGGGTGATTCTGAGCCCCGAATTGGCCAGCAGTGCGCGGCCCTGCTCGACATTGGTGCCCTGCAGGCGCACCACCACGGGGATACTCAGGCCGACCTCCTTCACCGCGGCGATGATGCCCTCGGCGATCAGATCGCAGCGCACGATGCCGCCGAAGATGTTGACCAGGATCGCCTTCACCTTGTCCGAACTGAGGATCAGCTTGAACGCCTCGGTGACGCGCTCCTTGGTGGCGCCGCCGCCGACGTCGAGGAAGTTGGCCGGCTCGGCGCCAGCCAGCTTGATCACGTCCATGGTGGCCATGGCCAGGCCCGCGCCGTTGACCATGCAGCCGATGTTGCCGTCCATGGTCACGTAGTTGAGATTGTGCTCGATGGCGGCGGCCTCGGTCGGGTCTTCCTGGCTGCGGTCGCGCATGGCGGCCAGGCGCGGATGGCGGAACTCGGCGTTGTCGTCGGAGTTGACCTTGCCGTCCAGCGCCAGCAGGTCGCCATTGGCGACGATCGCCAGCGGGTTCAGCTCGACCAGCGCCAGGTCCTGCTCGTTGAACAGCCGGTACAGGCCCAGCATGATCTTGCTCAGTTGGCCAACCTGCTTGCTGTCGAGGCCCATCGCGAAGCCCAGCTTGCGGCACTGATACGGCTGCAGGCCCTGGATGAAGTTCACGTTGACGGTGTGGATATCCTCGGGCGTCTCGCGCGCCACCTGCTCGATG
>JAJYMF010000162.1 GCA_021787175.1 Pseudomonadota bacterium
GCGCACGCAAGTCATGCGATATTGAATAGCTGAAGCTTTCGAGGTCGCGAACGGTCTCTTCCAGCGACAGCGTTTTCCGGTCGAGATCCCTGTTGAGGTGTTCGAGCTGATGCTGGGCTTCGATCCAATGCCGCATGCGTCGCCGGATCTGACCATAGACGATCAGCGACAGGATCAGCGCGAAGCATCCGAGCGCCACGAAAAGCGTGCTGACGATGTGCCGCAAGCGCTCCTCTTCGGAGCGGCGCTGCAGCAGGAGCTGTTGTTCCACTGCGTGCATGTCACCCAGAACGCCGAGGATCGGTTCAGCGGCCGTTGCGGCGTAGCGCTTTTGCACCAGCGCCGCCGCCGCTGCAAAGCCCTGGCGGGTCCGTGCGCGCTCGACATCGCCAAGCCGCAGACGCCACGCGCCGACCAGCGTCGTCAGCGTCCGGACATGCGCCTGCTCCGTCGCGTTGTCCGAGGTCATCTTGCGCAGCTGCGCCAGCTGTTGCAGAAGATCGGTGGTCTTCCTGTGCTTCACGGCGAGGAATGCGGCGTCTCCCGTGATGGCATAAGCGCGAGTATCAGACAGCGCTTGGGCAATGTCGGTCTTGGTTGCCTCGATGGTCGCCATGACGGCGTAGGTATGACTGACCCAACCCGACGTGGTGGTCATGTAGCGTGTGAAGGCAAACGCCATCACGATCGCGACCAGCAGCGCCGCGAACATCCCCAGCAAGACACTCTGCACCCTGCGTTCGATGGTGACCATCGTTGACATCGTGCGCCCTGGTTGGACGTGATCTTTCCCGACTGCCGGCTGGACGGGTGTCACCTGCGGACTGCCGGTTGCCACTCGCCGCAGTCGCGAAACGACAGCAGTCGTTTCCGTGACAATTGCGCGAATAACCGTGCATGTGCATGAAGTTATCAAGAGCGAAGGAGCTTTCCACCTCATCGCATAGGGCTGATCGAATCAGATAGCAGCATTCACTCTCTGATCGACGCACTATTACGAAAATGTAATATTGCGTTCAGCGTCAGTTACTGGTCGTGAACTGCCCTTCCGGTAGCTGGATTCCGGACGCCTTTCCCTTGTGCTGGTTTTAGTTGCGATCACACGCATGCGGCTGCTCTGCCGTCCCGGCTTAGACTGCGCGCCCGCATGTCGATGAGGTGCCCATGGCCGAAACCCCCGAGATCGATACCGATGCGCTGCGCGAGACGATCGATCGCGAGATCGAGCGCGATGGCGGGTGCCTGCTGCGCCTGATCGCCTTGTCGACGGCACTGTTCGCGGCGACCGCCGCGATCGCGGCGCTCAAGGCCGGCAGCACGGTCAACGAAGGCCTGGTGCTGAAAACCGAAGCGACGCGTCTGCAGGCGCAGGCCTCGGATCAGTGGGCGTACTACCAGGCCAAGGCGGTCAAGGCCGCGATCACGCGGGACAGCGAGAACACCTGGGTCGCGCTGGGCAAGACGCTGCCCGCGAACCTGGCGGCGAAAGCGGCGAAATACGCCAGCGACGAAACCGTGATCGCCGCGCGGGCGCGGGCGCTGGAGACGGAGCGCGATCAGCGCTCGACCGAGGCCGACCACCTCTTGCACCGCCATCATCTGTTCGCGCAGTCGGTGGCGCTGTTCCAGGTGGCGATCGCGCTGGGCGCCATCGCGGCGCTGACGCACAAGCGGATCGTCTGGATCGGCTCCATGGCGCTGGGTGCGGTGGGCTGCGGTTTTCTGGCGCTGGCGCTGCTGGCCCACTGAGCGAATCATCAAAATGGGCGGCGAGCCCTTGAAGCTGTCCGATCGCGCATGGTCATTCGCTTTCAATCGATACGCCGGGCAGCCCGGATGCAGCCTCGTGTGAGGCGCGATCCGGGGCCGTACCCAGCATGATTCCCGGATTCCGCTGCGCTGCATCCGGGCTGCGCGGTTGGCGTGTCTTGATCGCAAACGGGCATCAAGCACCGGCGATGCAGTCCAGCAACGCGGGGCCGTAGCGGTCGCGCTTGGTGTCGCCGACGCCAGAGATGTCGCGCAGTGCGTCGAGGCTGTTGGGGCGGGCGACCGCGATGGCCTGCAGCGTGGCGTCGCTGAACACCACGTAGGCGGGCACGCTGTGCTCCCTGGCGGTGGCGGCGCGCCAGGCGCGCAGGCGCTCGAACAGCGCGGCGTCGGCGCCGGACAGATTCGCTGCGGCCGCGCGCGTGCTGGCTGATTTTCCGCCGCTGCCGGCGCCGCCGCGGGTGGCGCGGCGCTTGCGTTCGGCGTCGGGCTCGCGGCGCTTGAGATGGATCCGGCGCTGCCCGCGCAGCACGTCGCGGCTGGCCGCGGTCAGCTGCAGCACGTTGAAGTGCGCCGCGTCCACTTCCAACAGATGCTGGGCGACGAGCTGGCGCAGCAGCAGGCGCCAGTCCTGCTCGCCCAGGTCCGCGCCGATGCCGAAGGTGGACAAGGCGTGGTGGCCGTGGCGATTGACTTTCTCGCTGCGCTTGCCGCGCAGCACGTCGATGATGTGGGTCGCGGCGAAGCGGGTGTTGCCGGCCTGGCGGCAGCGGTAGACGGTCGACAGCAGTTTTTGTGCGGACTCGGTGGCGTCGATCAGTTCCGGCGGGTTGAGGCAGTTGTCGCAATTGCCGCAGGGCGTGCCGGCCTCGTCGAAATAGGCCAGCAGGCGCACGCGGCGACAGTCGGCGGCTTCGGCCAGGGCCAGCATGGCATCGAGCTTGGCGCTGGAGAGGCGCTTGTAGGCATCGTCCGCGTCCGAGAGTTCGATCAATCGGCGTTGCTGCACCACGTCGCTCAGGCCATAGGCCATCCACGCCTGCGCGGGCAGGCCGTCGCGCCCGGCGCGGCCGGTCTCCTGGAAATAGCCCTCGATGGACTTGGGCATGTCCAGATGCGCGACGAAGCGCACATCCGGCTTGTCGATGCCCATGCCGAAGGCGATGGTCGCCACCATCACGATGCCGTCTTCATCCAGAAAGCGGCGCAGGTGCGCGCTGCGCATCGCGGCCGGCAGCCCGGCGTGATAGGGCAGGGCGCGGATGCCGTGACCGGCGAGCATCGCGGCCACTTCCTCCACGGTGTTGCGCGACAGGCCATAGACCACGCCGCAGTCGCCGGCGTGCTCGCCGCGGATGAACTGCAGCAGTTGCGCGCGACCGTCGCGCTTCTCCACCACGCGGTAGCGGATGTTGGGACGGTCGAAGCTGGCGACGAAGGCACGGCCGTCGCGCAGCAGCCGGTCGGCGATTTCCCGCCGCGTGGGCCCGTCGGCGGTGGCGGTCAGCGCCACGCGCGGTACCTCGGGCCAGCGCTCGCGCAGCAGCGCCAGCTGCCCGTATTCCGGGCGGAAGTCGTGTCCCCATTGCGATACGCAATGCGCCTCGTCGATGGCGAACAGCGCGATGCGGCATTGCTCCAGCAGGCGCTGGCCGGATTCGCTCAGCAGCCGCTCGGGCGCCATGTACAACAGGTCCAGCTCGCCGCGCCGCGCCTGCTCCTGCACCGTGCGCGCCGTTTCGGCGTCGAGGGTGGAATTGAGAAAGGCCGCGCGCAGGCCCAG
>JAJYMF010000374.1 GCA_021787175.1 Pseudomonadota bacterium
ACCAGTGCCCCCGCGCCGCGCCGCAGCGTTTGTCTTTCCATGTCGCATCCCCGGCCGGCGCCCCATGCACCGTTATATCAATCGTCATCAAATCGCAAGATTTCACGTGGGGCAAGGCTGACTTTCGACAGGGGCTCGCAAGCGCCTTGGCCTGTGCCCGCGCCGACACAGCCCGTTGCGGCGCAGGCACAATGGCGCAATCACCTTGAGGGCGCATGACCATGGCTGTGGCCGATCACCGCTGGGCGCGCATCGAGCGCTACATCGCCGACGAACGCCTGCCCGCCGCGCGCATCGCGCTGGAGTCCCTGGTCGCCGAACAGCCGGCCAACGTCCAGGGGCGCATGCTGCTGAGCAGCGTGCTGCTGGCGCAGGGCAAATTGCGCGATGCGACGATCCAGGCGCTGAGTGCCGCACGCCATCTTCCCGCCGACGCCGAAACCATCTGCACCGTCGCGCACTGCCTGTTCCGCATCGGCGAGACGGTGGCCACCCGCGACTGCCTGCGCCATCCCGGCATCGCCGTTTCGCGCGATGCGCCCGCGCTGGCCAAGCTCGCGCACGTGCACCAGTTGATCGGACAGCATGACGAGGGCATCGCCCTGATGGATCGCGCCCGCGCGCTGGGCCTCGACGAGCCCGAGTTTCACTACTTTCGCGCGCTGCAGCTGCAGTTTCTCGGTCGCCTCGGCGAGACCGAGTCAGAGCTTCGCACCGCGATGGCGATGCGTCCCGGATTCGGGCGCGCGGCGCTCACCCTGGCGCGGCTGCAGCGGCAGCGCGACGAGTCGCTGCTGCGCCACATCGAAGCGCATGCGGCATCCGCCTCGATGGAAAACGAGGACGGCGACGCCTTCGAATTCGCGCGCTTCAAGGCCCTGGACGATCTGGGGCGAACGGATGAAGCGTGGATGGCGCTGGTGCGCGGCAACGACCTGATGCGTGCCCGTGTCGGCCACGACGGCGCCACCGAATCGCGCCACTTCGAGCGGGTTCGCGCGATCTGCAGCGCCGCGTTTCTGCGCGAAACAGCCGCGCCACAGGATGGGCCGGTGCCGATCTTCATCCTCGGCATGCCGCGCTCGGGCACCACCCTGCTGGAGCGCCTGCTGGGCAATCACCCGCAGGTGGCTTCGCCGGGCGAACTGACCGATTTTACGCGGCAGATGCACTGGGTCACCGACATCCATGCCGCCAGCGTGCTGGATGACAAGCTGCTCGATGGAGCGTCAACCGCCGACTATGCACTGATGGGTCACCGCTACCTCGAGCAGACCCAGTGGCGCGCGCCGGGCCGCAGCCACTACATCGACAAGCTCCCCGCCAACTGGATGCTGGCAGGTTTCATCCACAAGGCCCTGCCGCACGCGGTCATCCTGCACATGCAGCGATCGGCGATGGAGGTGTGCTATTCCAACTACAAGGCGCTGTTCGGCGCCTCGCACACCTACAGCTACCGGCTCGACGAACTGGCGGCGCATTACGACAGCTACCGCGCCACCATGCGGCACTGGCAAGAAGCCATGCCCGGTGTCGTGCTCGATGTTTCCTACGAAAGTCTGGTCAGCGATCCCGCAACCACCCTGCGCCGTGTGCTGGACCACTGCCGTCTGTCCTTCGACGCGCGCTGCATCGATCCCGCCGGCAATTCGAATCCGGTCTCGACCCTGAGCAGCGCGCAAGTGCGCGAGCCGATCCATCGGCGCGCGCTCTCCGAGTGGCGGCGCTACCAGACCCAGCTCGCCCCGCTGGCGCAGGCGCTGGGCGAGGGTTGATATCCAGTTGCGTTCAATCGATACGATGGGCCGCCTGGATGCGGCCCTATGGGGCGGATCCGGGTCTCGATGAAGCTTCATTCCCGGATTCCGCTGCGCTGCATCCGGGCTACGCGGTGTTCGTGTCTTGATCGCGAGGGTATGAGCCGCCGCCGGCACCGGTGCGATCCCCCGCACAGCGAAGGCCCCACTCGCAGGCGTTCGCCATCCGGGAGATCGCATACTCAGGGTTTCGTCGTGTTCGTCTCCGTCGCCCCCGGTCCAAGATACTCGATCAGGAACGCCTCCATTTTCTGCAGCAGCGCCAGCCGGTGTGGCTCGGTGGTGAAGCCGTGTGGCTCCTTGGGGAAATACAGCCACTGATAGGGTTTGTGCGCGGCATCCAGCGCATCGCGCAGGCGCTCGGCGTTCTGCGGCGGCACGCGCGGATCGGAACCGCCCTGCGCGATCAGGACCGGCACGTTGAAGCGACTGAGCATGTACAACGGCGAGATCGCCTTGCCGTCCGCGCGCGTGCCCACGGCCATGGCGAAATAGTTGTTGCCGAGCTTGGAATGCGACGTGTCGCTGCGATCGAACTCGATGGTGTAGTCGGACACGCCGGCATAGTCGATCGCGCACTTGTACAAATCCGGCGCCAGGATCGGCTGCATCAGCGCCGAGTAGCCGCCGAAGCTGCCGCCGAAGACGCAGATGCGCTGCGGATCGACATAACCCTTGCGGATCGCCCAGTGCACCGCATCGATGATGTCGTCCTGGATGCCGGCGCCGAACTGGCGATAGCCCGAATCCTCGAAACCCGCGCCGCGCCCGCTGGAGCCGCGATAGTTGACGTTGAGCACGGCATAGCCGCGGTTGGCGAGAAACGGCGCGATCTGCAGCGGGTCGTAGTACCACTGGTCGCGAATGCCGATCGGACCTCCGTGGACCATCACCACCGTCGGCAGGTCTTTAGACGACACGCCCGCCGGCAGGGTCAGATAGCCGTCCAGCAGCGTGCCGCTGCGGTTGTGGAACTGGAACGCCATGCGCTGGCCGATCTGGTCGGGCTTGATCCACGGTTCCGACTGGAACAGCGGCTTCATCTGCATCGAGCCTGTATCCAGCAACGCGTACTCGCCCGGATCCTGACCGCTCACCGCGTGCACGAGAATGGTCGAGCCGTCGCGGCTGATGCCCGCAAAGGTGACCAGGTGATCGCCGAACTGCGTGTTCAGCGCCTTGAGGATCTGCGCGTAGCGGTCGTCCTGCAGATAGGTGATCGCCGGCTTGCCGTTGGCGTACACCCCCGCAAAGGTCACCGCAAACGGCGTGTGACTTTGCGGTGTGGACCACGAGCGCAGGATCGGCCCGTAACCGTCGCTCATCGCGCCCAGCTCGCTGCCGGTATCGACCGAACCGAACGGATTGCCGGCGAGAACGCGCCGATCGCTGCCGTCCAAGTTGGCCTCGATCAGCTGGACCGGCCCACCCTCGGCGCTGTAGAGCGCATAGACATGCTTGCCGTCGGCCGTGATCTGGCCCGGGATGAACACTTTCCCGGTTTCGGCAGCCGGCATGCGTTGCCACTGCGCCTGTCCATTCGCACGCGAGTAGACCACCGGCTGCAGCTTTTCGTTGGTGCCATAGGCATACAGCGCCACGTCGTGATTCACCAGGAACTGCATGCCTCCGCGGTCGATGTCGGCCACCTTTTTCGGATAGCCGTCCACCGTGTTGATGTCATAGAGCAGGGTGCGCCGCGCTTCCTGATCGCGCGTTCCCTC
>JAJYMF010000035.1 GCA_021787175.1 Pseudomonadota bacterium
CGTGGCCGAGGAGGTGGAGCAGCAGGTTACCGTGCCGCTCGAGTTCGGACTTGCCGGCATGCGCAATCTGGAGGCAATGAGGTCGATTTCGCTGTTCGGCCTGTCCGACATCCGATGCTACTTCACCTGGAGCAGCGATTACTACTGGGATCGCCACCAGACGATCGACCGGCTGGGTTTCGTGACCATGCCGCCGGGCGTGGCACCGGGAATTTCGCCGGAAAATCCGATCGGAGAAATCTATCGCTACGTAATAGACAGTCCCGACCATGATTTGATCAAGCAAAAGGTCGTGGAAGACTGGATAGTCGAGAAACAGCTCAAGACGGTCCCCGGGGTGCTCGACGTTAGCGGCTTCGGAGGACTCACCAAGCAGTATCATGTAGATGTCGATCCGGCAAAGCTCGTTTATTACAACATTCCATTGTCTTCGCTGATAACGGCGTTGCAGAATTCGAACCGCAACGCGGGCGGCAATTACCTGAGCGTCGGCGAACAGGCATTCGACGTCCGGGGCCTTGGGCTCATCCATTCGCTGTCCGACATCAGAAACGTAACGCTGGCGGTTTCCAAGGCAACCCCGATCCACGTAAGCGATGTCGCGGCCGTCAGCGTCGGCTACGCACCCCGCCTGGGCGTCGTGGGCATGAACGATCGCGACGATATCGTCGAGGGGATCGTTCTGATGCGCAAGTACGGCAACACGGTCAAGACGCTGCGCGGAGTGGAAGCGAAGGTTCGATCGCTCAACGAGTCGGGCGCGCTGCCGCGCGGCTACCGGATCGAGCCCTATTACGATCGCAGCGGCCTGGTAAACACTACGATCCGCACCGTGATGGAAAACCTGACGGCGGGGATGGTGCTGGTGTTCCTGGTGCTTGTCTTCCTGCTGGGCAATATGCGTGCCGCCCTGATTGCCGCCGTCAATATCCCGCTGGCGCTATGCGGGGCGTTCGCCCTGATGTACGCCGGCGACACTCCCGCCAACCTGATTTCGCTGGGCGCCATCGATTTCGGCATCATTATAGATTCCACCGTCATCGTGATGGAGAACATCCACCGAGTGCTGGCCGCCCATCACGCCGGCGCACCGGGCTACAACGTCCGGGCGCGCATCCTGTCGGCGGCCCAGGAGGTTGGCGGTCCCATATTCTTTTCGACGCTCATCTTCGTCATCGCCTTTCTGCCCCTGTTCACCATGCGAGGCGTGGAGGGCGTGATCTTCGGGCCGATGTCCCACACCTACGCCTACGCGCTGGCGACGGCGATCCTGCTCGCCGTAACGCTTTCGCCGGTGCTGAGCTCCTTCGCCCTGCGTGGCGGGGTCGGCGAGCCTCATAACCCCGTATGGAATGCGGTGAGCCGCCTTTACCATCGGTTTTTCCAGATGGTCGTGCGGCGCTCGGCGCTGGCCGTCGCCATCATCGGCGCGGCGCTGGTCGTGGTGCTCTCGATGTTTTCGCGGGTGGGCGGACAGTTCATGCCGAAGCTGGAGGAGGGCAATATCTGGGCGCGCGCGACGCTGCCGCTGAGCGTATCGCTGGACCAGGCGGCGCTCATGGGCAACCGGATGCGCCGGGCGTTCAAGGCGTTTCCCGAAGTGAGCAATGTCGTGTCGCAGGTTGGCAGGCCGGATGACGGTACCGAGACAACCGGGTTTTTCAACATCGAATTCTCGGTGGACCTGAAACCCTTCGAGCAGTGGCCCTCGGGGCTCACGAAACCGGAGCTCGTGAGCCGCATCAACGCGCGCCTGACCCATGACTTTCCGGGAGTGAGTTTCGGGTACTCCCAGAACATCGAGGACAACGCCAACGAGGCGCTCTCAGGAGTCAAAGGCTCGAACTCGGTCAAGGTTTTCGGCCCTCACCTACGGCAGGACGAGCACATCGCCTACCAGGTGATGGATCTGCTGCGCCGCGTGCCTGGCATGACAGACGTCGCGGTTTATCGCTCGCTCGGACAGCCCAACGTGCTGATCCGGCCCAAGCGTGAGCAGTGTGCCCGCTACGGTCTTAACGTGGGCGATGTAACCGACGTGGTTCAGGCGGCGGTTGGCGGCGAGGCCGTGACCCAGGTGCTTCAGGGCGACCAGCGCTTCGACCTCGTGGTGCGCTGGCAGAAGCCGTATCGGACCAGTCTCGACGCCTTGCGCCGCATCCGGGTGAACTTGCCCGGCGGCGGCGAGGTGCCGCTGGCCCAGGTCGCCGACATCCGGACGGCCGGCGGCGCCTCGTTCGTCTACCGGGAAGACTTTCAGCGTTACGTGCCGTTGCGATTTGCCGTGCGCGGCCGCGATTTCCAGACCACCGTGAACGAAGCGCGCCAGTTGATTGCCCGCGAGATACGGCTGCCGCGCGGCGTGCGCCTGGAATGGGCGGGACAATTCGCCGAGTTGCGCCAGGCCAACCGCCGCCTGATGGTCGTGGTGCCCATCGCGCTGCTGCTCATCGCGGGCGTCCTTTACTGGGCGACCGCCTCGTTCATTGACACGTTCGTCATCCTGGCGCAGATCCCGGTTGCCTGCACCGGCGGCGTGCTTGCACTCCTGCTGACGGGCACGCCCTTCAGCGTTTCGGCAGCGGTGGGCTTCATCTCGATTTTCGGCATCGCCACGATGGACGGCATCCTGCTGAGCTTCTACATCCACCAGCTCTGGGAGGAGGGCCATCCTTTCGCCGAAGCGATCGTACTCGGCTCCGACCGCCGGTTGCGGGCTACGATGATGACTGACCTGGTCGACGCCCTGGGTCTGCTGCCGGCCGCGCTGTCGACCAAAATTGGCGCGCAGACCCAGCGTCCGCTGGCCATCGTGGTCATCGGCGGCGCGCTCGCAATTATGGTGCTGACGCGCCTGTTCCAGCCCGCCCTTATCCATCTCTGCCATCGCCGGATGCGCCGCGACGAAGCCGCCTCTGCTTGAGGCGGCTGCGGATCGGCGCTATTTCCGAAGAGATGGGGCCGGAACGCACGGGCGCTGACGCGCCAGGTTTGACGACCTCGGATTGCGCCGCTGCACTCGCCGCGGCCGGCGAGGCCGGCGAACAGGATCGCGCGCTTCTGCGCCTGGGCCTGATGTCGTGGCTGCATTTTCTCAGCGACGGCTCATCCAATTACCTGCCCGGCGTCATCCCGGCGTTGCTTGCCGAGTTGCACATCCCGCTCGCCCTGGTCGGTACCGTGATGGCGGCGTTGGTGTCGGGCCAGGCGCTGCAGCCGCTTTGCGGCTGGATGGCGGACGCGGTGGAAAACGCTTCGACGCCCGGCACCACCGGGACCCGCCCCCGCGCGCTGTCCAGTGTCGCCTCCACCACCGCCCGCCGCTGGCTTTCGCCCAGATACGCCACCTCGCCGGTGCTGCCGAGCGGCGACAAGCCTTCGACGCCTTCGGCCAAGAGATGGTCCACCAGGCGCCCCATCACGTCGACGTCCACCGGCCCGGTCACGACCGTGCTCGTGCGCCAGGTGACCGGCGACAGCTCGTGGTGGGTGCTCGGCTCGACCTGTCGCGACGTGGACATCGGCGAGCCGAGCGCACTGG
>JAJYMF010000401.1 GCA_021787175.1 Pseudomonadota bacterium
CGAAGCGCGTGGCGCGCGTGGCGCCGGCCACGCCGCGCACACCGCGCAGCGGATAGCGGGTGTAGGCGACCGCCTGTGCCGCTTCCTCGGGCGTCTGCACATAGGGAATCAGCAGGGTCTGCACGCCGACGTCGAGAAAGCGCTTGATCAGCACCATGTCGTTCCATGCCGGGCGCACGATTGCCGTGGTCGGGTAGGCCGATGCCGCCTGCAGCTGCGTGACCACGTTCTCCAGATCGTTGGGCGAGTGTTCGGTATCGAGCAGCAGCCAGTCGAAGCCGGAGCCGGCGATGACTTCCACGCTGTAATGCGATGACAGGCTGGACCACAGCCCGATCTGCGGCTTGCCCGCCTTGATACCGCGCTTGAACTGATTGACTGGCAATTCCATTTTTTTCTCCGGGTCGGTATGGGGGGTACTAGAAATCGCAGCCGCGCTGGCGCAGCAGTTCGTCCACCCAGCGCCGGTCGGCCTTGCCCGCGGCGATCGCTTTGAGCGTCGCGGTTTCCTTGGCGAGCTGCGCTTTGGCCAGAGCCAGGATCTCCTCGGCGTGTTCCTGCGGCACCGCGACCACGCCGTCGTCGTCGCCGACGATGATGTCACCGGGGTTCACCACCATGCCGTCGAGAGCAATCGGTGCGTTGATTTCGCCCGGTCCGTTCTTGTACGGGCCGCGGTGGGTGACGCCGCAGGCATACACCGGAAAGCGCCGCGAGCGGATCTCGGCCGCGTCGCGGATCGCCCCGTAGATGACCATCCCCGCCGCGCCGCGCTTCTCCGCAAGGCTGGACATGATGTCGCCGATGATGGCCGTCGTGAGTACGCCGCCGGCATCGACCACGATGACGTCTCCGGGCGCCGCAAGGTCGATCGCCTTGTGCACCATGAGGTTGTCGCCGGGAGCGACTTTGACCGTCAGCGCCGGGCCGCACAGCTTGCCGCCGGCGTGCATGGGCCGCAGCGCCGCGCCGCCGGCGACCATGCGGTTCATGTTATCCGACAGGTGCGCGGTCACCATCGCGCCCAGCGCTTTGACCAGTTTCTGCGGCGGGCGTGCCGGCATGGGCAGGATGCGAAATCCGAGATCGGGCATGAAGTGGCTCCGTGTGGAATTGGCAGGTGTGGACCGCCGCAAAGACGCAGCGCGCCGGCGGCTGCGGCTACAGCGGGGAAAACGAGGTCGAACGCAGGATGCGGTTTTCCATGTGTTCCATGTAACCCGCTTCGGCGTTCATTTTCAGATAGGCCTGCCATTCCGGGTCCTGCTGCATCGCGTTGCGTTTCGCCTCGCGCTCGGCCTGGTCGGCATAGGCCCAGAGATGGATCACCTGGTTCAGCGGGCCGACCTCGGTCGTGGTGAACACCACCGGCTTGCCCAGGTAGCGCAATTGGACTGGGTAGGCGTGCTTCTCGTACATCGCGAGCCAGGCGTTCTGCATGCCGGGCTTGAAGGTGTAGATGCGCAAGTCGAAAATCATGCTGGCTCCTCGTGTGCGATGAAGGTGGCAGCGACGCAATGCGTGTGCTTGTCGCGCGCGAATAAGGTGACGGTTTAAGGCTGCCCGGAATGATACCAGCCATTAAGCGGATCGTGGTTCGCGCTGGCCCGAACGGCGGGCGGGCTTTCGCCTGCGCGGGTTCATCACAGCAGACTGCAGCGGCGGGATGAACGCGAGCGGCGCCATGTTTGCATGGGACACAAACCGGTGGTGTCCATAATCGTGCGCGCGTTCAGGTGCCCATATCGTCCACGCTGGTTGAGCAAACAAAGGCTTGGGCGTATGCGACGTGAAAGAGCTGATCAGGTCAGTTGGCTCGATAGATCGGTAGTGGCTGTTGGCGCACCAGGGTGTCAAGCCCGTTGCGTGCCACGTGTGAAATGAAGTGCAATCGTGCCATGCAACGGACAGTCACCGGCGGGCTTTGCCCGCCGCTTCCTGCCGCTGATGGCAATCGTCGGGCATCAAAGGGGGGCTTCGGGGTATCCCTGACGCCTGAAATGCCGCTGTTGCATTGTATATGCACTTGCATCTACAATAATGTGCATGAACACCTGGGATGAAGCGAAGCGCCGCCGCAATTTCAAAGATCACGGCATCGACTTCGCGGACCTGGAGGACTTCTTTGGTGGCGACCTGCTAACGCGCGAAGGCGTGCGGGATTCCTATGCAGAGCGCCGCTACCAAAGTGTTGGCATTATCAATGGCGTCGCCCTATTCGTGGTGTGGACCCCGCGCGGCGAAAAAGGCGGCATTCCTCATCTTATCTCGGCCAGAAAGGCAGAAACTCATGAAGAGAAAAGCTGGGCGCGTTACTACAGTAAGCGGCGGCAAGGGAAAGTTAAATTGGGCGAAACTCGCCGCAATGTCGGATCGCGACATCAATTTTACGAAAGACGCTCCACGTACCTCACCCACAGATTGGGCCAATGCGGTAGCCCATCGCGGACTGCCGCTTCCATCGCGTAAAGCGCAGATTGCATTGCGCGTGGATGAAGATGTGCTCGCTTGGTTCCGAGAACAAGGGGCTGGTTACCAGACACGTATGAATGCAGTATTGAAGGCGTTTCGAGACGCTCACAAATCGTAGGTTTTGTGACGTGACGCCCAGCTATAGCTGGAACGGACGGGCCGCCGGCACCGCGCCAATTGAATCGTCTGCGCTGGCCTGCCGCAGAGCACGTTAGGCGTCACGAATCGTGAAGACCAAGGTCCCCCTCCTCCTCGACAAGCGCACCTGGAAGCCATCCCCGCTCCTGGGACAGGTCGTGCTCGTGACAACGTTGAACGAGGACGGCCAATCCAACGTTGCACCGAAGAGCTGGATGTCTCGAACGTCGTACGGCTCTGCTGGCTAGGTCACAGCAGCAGTAGCTCGAACGTGCGAAGGGTCATAAGCCTGCGCCGAGCCAATCGTCGCGAGGTAAAACGCTATGTCAAAAGTGTCCAAGCAGCCTTCCGCCGCAATTCCCTCTGCATGCCGTTCTTCGGTGCCGGGATGCTCATGTCTGCCTGTCAGTGGTAATCGACGATCTACACGTCGAAGACGCGGTCGCTTTGCTTGGCGACGGCCCTGGTCGCCCGGGGTCAGAAGACGCCCGGAATAAAGCGGCGCACGCGCTTCGCGTACGCGGCGTATTCCAGGAACAATGCGCGCAGGCCGCGCTCTTCCAGCATCGCTTTTGCCAGCAGCACCGCGGCCAGCGCGATCCAGCAGCCAATTTTCCACGGATCGCGGTAGGCGACGACCTCCGCGGCCGCGAACAGCAGCACCGCGGAATACATCGGGTTGCGCAGGTAGCGGTAGGGGCCGCCCGTGACCAGGCGGCCGGATGCTTTCGGTTCCGGTCGGATGTTGAAATTGCCGGGCCGGTTGTAGGCCAGAGTCCACACGCCGAGCGCAAGTGCGCCGGCCAGCAGCGCGAGCGCAGGCAGCGACCAAGCCTGCGCGCTGAACGGCCAGACGAGCCAGGCGAGCAGGGCGAACTGCGCCGCCACCAGCAGGCGCCCGGCAATGGCAATCCGGCTCACGGCGTAT
>JAJYMF010000082.1 GCA_021787175.1 Pseudomonadota bacterium
CCCTCCCATATGGGGAAGGTCTAGGGTGCGCTTATCAGGACCGACCAGGAGTCCGACATGGCCCCCCCCCTCTCTGTAGCGATCCAGGGCATGACCTGCGCCAGTTGCTCGGCGCGGGTGGAAAAAGTGCTGAAGCAGTTGCCGGGGGTGACCGACGCCGCGGTGAATCTGGCGACCGAGACCGCGACGGTTTCCGGCGACACCGACATCGCGTCGGTGCGGCACGCCATCGAAAAAGCCGGCTTCAGCGTGCCGACCGAGTCCCGCACCCTCGACATCAGCGGCATGACCTGCGCCAGCTGCTCGGCGCGGGTGGAAAAGGCGCTCGGCAAGGTTCCCGGCGTGCTCGACGCCAGCGTCAATCTCGCCACCGAACAGGCGACCGTGAAGCTGGCGCAGGGCACCTCGGCCGCCGCGCTGATCGCTGCCGTCGAGCGCGCCGGCTACGGCGCGCAGCTGCCCGCGCCAGCAGGCGAGCCCGCGGCCGTGCCGCCACGCACGCTGCCCGACTGGTGGCCGGTGGCGCTGGCGATCACGCTGTCGTTGCCGCTGACCACCCCCATGCTCGCCAGCGCGGTCGGCGCGCACTGGATGCTGCCCGGCTGGCTGCAATGGCTGCTCGCCACGCCGGTGCAGTTTTGGCTCGGCGCGCGCTTCTATCGCGCGGGCTGGAAGGCCCTGCGTGCCGGCAGCGGCAACATGGATCTGCTGGTGGCGGTGGGCACCAGCGCAGCATACGGCCTCTCCGTGTATCTGCTGCTGACGCGCGCCGACGCCATGCACCTCTATTTCGAGGTCTCGGCGGTGGTGATCAGCCTGGTGCTGCTCGGCAAGTGGCTGGAAGCCGCTGCCCGCCGCCAGACCACCGAGGCGATCCGCGCCCTGCAGGCCTTGCGCCCGCTCACCGCGCGGGTGCGGCTCGACGGCGTGGACCGCGATATTCCCATCGACGCGATCCGCGTCGGCGATGTGGTGGTGATCCGCCCCGGCGAGCGGGTGCCGGTGGACGGCGAGATCGTGGAAGGCGAAAGCCAGGTCGACGAATCCCTGCTCACCGGCGAGTCGCTGCCGGTCGACAAGCTGCCGGGCGACGCGGTGACCGGCGGCGCGATCAACGCGCACGGCGTGCTGGTCGCGCGCACCACCGCGGTGGGCAGCGAAACCACGCTCGCGCGCATCATCCGCCTGGTGGAAAACGCGCAGGCCGCCAAGGCGCCGATCCAGCGGCTGGTGGACAAGGTGAGCGCGGTGTTCGTGCCGGTGGTGATGGTCATTGCGCTGGTCACTTTCGTCGCCTGGTGGGCGCTGGGCGGCGACTTTGAGCCCGCCGTCCTCAACGCGGTGGCGGTGCTGGTGATCGCCTGCCCGTGCGCACTCGGACTCGCCACCCCCACTGCGATCATGGTGGGGACGGGCGTCGCCGCACGCCACGGCATATTGATCAAGGACGCCGAGGCGCTGGAACTGGCGCACCGGATCACCACGGCGGTATTCGACAAGACCGGCACCCTCACCGACGGCACGCCGCACGTGGTGGCCTGCGTGGCGCTAAAGGACTCCGATCCACTGGGGGCTGAAGCCCCTGTGGAATCGTATGCGGCGGATGGCCACGACCGCAATGAAATCCTGGCCATCGCAGCCGGGCTGCAGGCCGGCAGCGAGCACCCCCTGGCGCGCGCCGTGCTGGCCGAAGCCGCTTCCGTCACGCCGCAGCCCGCGCGCGCGCAGCAGGCGCTGCCGGGGCGCGGCATCGCCGGCGAGGTGGCCGGCGAAACCTGGTGGCTGGGCAATCGCCGTCTGATGGACGAAAACCGCGTCGACACCACGGCACTCGACGCCGCCGCCGCCGAACTGGAAGCCGCCGGCCGCACCGTGTCGTGGCTGGCGCGCGCCGGCGACTGCCGCGTGCTGGGGCTGCTGGCCTTCGGCGATGCGGTCAAGGCCAGCGCCGCCGCCGGCGTGGCCAGGCTGAAATCGCAGGGTATCGCCACCGTGATGCTCACCGGCGACAACCAAGGCGCCGCGGAGGCGGCAGCCGGCGCGCTCGGCATCGACCGTGTGCTGGCCGAGGTGCTGCCGGCCGACAAGGCTGACCACGTCAGACGGCTGAAGAACGCGGGCGGCACGGTGGCGATGGTGGGCGACGGCATCAACGACGCGCCCGCGCTCGCCGCCGCCGACGTCGGCATCGCGATGTCATCCGGCAGCGATGTCGCCATGCACACCGCCGGCATCACCCTGATGCGCGGCGACCCGGCGCTGGTGGCCGACGCCATCGACATTTCCAGACGCACCTACGCCAAGATCCGGCAGAACCTGTTCTGGGCCTTCGTCTACAACGTGGTCGGAATTCCGCTCGCGGCGTTCGGTTTCCTGAGCCCGGTGATCGCCGGCGCGGCGATGGCGTTCTCCAGCGTCAGCGTGGTGACCAACGCGCTCACGCTCAAGCGCTGGCGGCCGGCCCGCCGCGTCGAATGAACGCCGGCCAAGCCGCCTGAACCTTTAAGCTTTTGGGCAGAGGGTGGGCGCCCACAAGGGCCAGGCGGCCCTCCCACAACACAGCGAGCCTTCGACACTCGACTTCGATCACCGCCGACCCTCCCAGTCGTACACCACCTCGATCAGCACCAATGCGCGCACCGGCCTGCCGTTCTTTTGCGCCGGCGCAAAGCGCGCATCGCGAAACGCCTTCAGCGCGGACTCGTTGAACACCTCGGAGGGCGTGGCGCTGACAACCTCGATCTCGCTGACACGGCCATCGGCTTCCAGCTTCAGCTGCAAGCGAACCATGCCCGACAGGCGCTGACGGTCGGCATCCGCCGGATAGTCCGGCACGATCTCGCGCAATGCACGCGGATGCACATCGACATCGCGCGCGCTGTAATAGGCGAGGTCGACCGAACTGGTGATCGCCGCAGCGGGCGCGGGCGCAGCCGGGGGCGCCGCGGCGGGCTGTGATTCAACGGCAGGCCCGGCAGGCGGCTGGGCGACAGGCGGCGTGGTTTCGGCCGGCGTGGCCACGGGCAGCGCCTCCGCCGTTTCGCTCGGCGCCAGCAGCGGCGTCTCTTGCGGGGCGTCTTCCGGCACCGCCGCGGGCGCGAGTGGCAACCTTTCCGCAAGGGGCGATTCTGCGTGCGTCGACACCAGTCGCGCCTCGATCACCGATTCAGCCGAGCGCGTCGACGCAGGCGGCGCCACCTGCACCAACGCGATCAGCGCCGCATGCAGCCCCAGCGAAATCCACACCGCCGCCAGCGGGCGCCGCAGCCGGAGCGGAATCGTCGGTTCGTCGAGGGTATCGTTCACTGGAACCCGTGCTTCTTAGAGTACTTTTTGACTGCGCCCGAAAGCAAGGCCGCTGGCCTAGAATAGAGGCCAGAAAACCGACAGGAAAAAAACCATGAAAAGACTTGCCATTGCAGGAACCATCTTAGCATCGGCGCTGATCGCGCCGGCCTTCGCCAACACCGTCGATCTGACCAAAACCACCATCAAGGCCGCCGACGGCACGGAGGTCCCGGTTGAAATCGCAAC
>JAJYMF010000184.1 GCA_021787175.1 Pseudomonadota bacterium
AACTGACCGCCGGATCGGTTTCCTGCAAGCGCGATACCACCGTGGCGGGAACGTCGAACGCGTCGATCGCGATCGCATCCCCGCTCGCCGCCGCATTCGCCTGACCGCTCGCCTCGATGACCAGGGTATGCGCAGAATTCGATAGGCCGTTCAGCCTGAACATCGGCACGCGGATTTCCTCGGTCTTCGAATAGGTGTCGACCGTCGCCACCGGCGCGCCGTCCAGGTACACGTTGGCGACGCCGGTCTGGGTGTTGCGCCCGCCTAGCCAGACCACAGACGGCCCGGTGAAGCTAAAGGTCGCGCGCGCACCAGCGGTGGTCGTGACCGCGGCGCTGCCGCCGCTCCAGGCGCGGCTCGTGTCCTTGCTCCAACTCCCGCTGAAGCTCACCGCGGCAGCCGTCTCCTCGAACCGAGTCTGCGCTGCCCGCTGTGCCAAGGCTGAGGTCGAAGCCGCGCCGCAGCATACCAGCGACAGCAGAAATACTGCATGCAGCAATTTTGTAGCGTTGATCATGCATTCACTCCGAGTCGATTGATCGCAGCAGCTTTCACGGCGTGACATCGAACGCGTCGACGACAACCCAGGCATTTACCGCCGCCGGGTTCCTGCGACCGGTGACCACCACCGCGAGTGTATGCTTGGCATTGCTGAGTCCGTTCGCGGTAAATACGGTCTTCTGCGGCGCTTCGGTCACCGAGTACAAATCGAGCTCGGTGACGAAACTGCCGTCCAGGTAGACATCGGCGATGCCGGTCTGCGGTCCGCGTCCGCCGATCCAGCTCACACCGGTCCCGGTGAAGCTGAAGCTCACCTGCGCACCGGCGCTGACCGATTCGGCGACGGTTCCTTCGCTATAGGCCTTGTCGCGATTGCCCTGGGCCCAGCCTGCGCTGTAGGAGACCGACGGGTCGGTCTCCTCGTAGCGCCTGCCCGGGGTGGTCACTTCGAATCCGTCGATCGCAACCAGCGCCGAGCTCGCGGCCGAATTGGCTCGGCCGGTGGCGATGACTGTCAGCGTATGCGCGGCATCGGCCAGCCCTGCCGCATAGAACACCTGCGCCTGAATCTCCTCGCTGGCGGCGTACAGGTCGTCCTCGGCGACCAGGCTGCCGTCGAGGTAGACGTCGGCAATCCCGCACTGGGGCCCGCGCGTGCCGAGCCAACTGATTGCGGTGCCGGTGAAAGCGAAGCTCGCCTGCGCACCCGCTGTGCTCGACAGCGCAGCGGCCCCCGCGCTCCACGCCCTGCTCGCGTCGCCTTGAATCCACCCGGTACTGTAGGTCACCGCCGGATCGGTTTCCTGCAAGCGCGATACCACCGTGGCGGGAACGTCGAACGCGTCGATCGCGATCGCATCCCCGCTCGCCGCCGCATTCGCCTGACCGCTCGCCTCGATCACCAGGGTATGCGCAGAATTCGATAGGCCGTTCAGCCTGAACATCGGCACGCGGATTTCCTCGGTCTTCGAATAGGTGTCGACCGTCGCCACCGCCGTGCCGTCCAGATACACGTTGGCGACACCCGTCTGGGTGCTGCGCCCGCCTAGCCAGACCACCGACGGCCCGGTGAAGCCAAAGGTCGCGCGCGCGCCAGCGGTGGTCGTGACCGCGGCGCTGCCGCCGCTCCAGGCATGGCTCGTGTCCTGGGTCCAACCGGGACCATAACCGACCGACGGATCGGTATTCTCGAACCGCCGCGACGCCGGCGCGGGTGACGGCGATGGTGACGGTGAAGGCGACGATTGCTCCGGGTTGTTGGATAGATCGACCACGCCCGATACCGAACCAGACACGCCGGGCGGCACAATATCCAACGGCGGCTGCACTGGCAGGGCCAACTGCGCCTGTGCGGGCGGCGCAAGCCATGCCGTCTCCAGCAACGTCAGCGATAGGATGATGAAATACGCGTGTTTGACTCTGGCAGTACGTGACATGAGTGTTCGATCCTTTCCGGGCGACGCCCGTGACAACGCTGAACGCATATTCTGTGTGCTTCTGTGTTGTCGATTGTCTGGCCGCGCGATGTCGGTTTAGCGCGGCGGTCATAATCCAAACGGACTGCCCCCGGCGCTGGCGCCCACTCAACCGCCGGCGACAGCCGCGGCGCCAGCCGAATGCGCGCAAATTTCGTCAAGCAGCAGCCGCTCGTAGCGATCCACCATCCGCTCCTCGGAAAAACGAGTTTCGACCACTGCGCGTGCTGCGCGCCCCATCGATGCCGCAAGCGCCCGGTCGGATAACATGGCGAGCTTGTCGGCGTAAGCCTGCGTGTCGCGCGGCGGAAACAGAAACCCGTTCTCACCCGGCACGATCATTTCGGCCGCGCCGCCGACGTCGGAGTGGACAAACGGTTTTCCCAATGCCATCGATTCGATCGCCGCAAGGGAGAACGCCTCGGTGTGACTGCACAAAGTCATGCAGTCGCAGGCAAGGATGAACGGACGGACGTCGCGCTGCAGCCCGGTGATCACCACGTCGCGTGCGATACCGAGCGCGCGCGCGCGTGCTTCGATGGCCGCACGCATTGGGCCGTCGCCGATCAGCAGTGCACGCGCCGCAATCGCCTTTTGCCGCAACCGGGCGAGCGCATCGAGCAGTTGGGCATGATTCTTTTCCGGACGCAGCAAAGCCGATATTCCGATCACGTAGTCCGACGCGTCGAAACCCAGCTCCCGGCGCAGGTCCAGGCACGCCTCGGCATCGCAGCGAACGGAAAACTCGTCGATGTCCACGCCGTTGTGAATAACCTCGTTTCGCACAGAACCGACGCCGCGCCGCAGCCAGTAGCGGCGTTGGCGCTCCGACACGAAGACGGTACAGTCTGCCGCCCAGAACAAGGCGCGGTAGGCCAGCATCTGCAAGCGCTCCTTCGCCCCGAGCAGCCGCGTCGAGTGATAGGTGACCACCAACGGCGCGCGCAAGCGCGCCTGCCGCAATGCGAGCGATGCGTACAGCAATGCGTAGGGGTTCGCGGCGACCACTGCTGCCGGCCGCAACCGGGAGAGATGACGCGCAAAATCACCGACGGCACGCACATCGAAATAGCGTCGCGCGTCGAGGCAGTGCGCGCCCGCGCCGCTGCGCAGGCGGAGCCGATCGAGCAGATCGGCGCAGCGCTTGATGTAGACCGCGTCACAATCGTGACCGCGTTCGCCGAGGCGATTGATCAACGCGACCGCGTGGCGCTCGGCTCCGCCGTAGGCCAGGGAACCGGTCGCAAACACGAACCGCGCCATGCTTCGCCCCGCGCCCGCGTCAAGACCGGCGCAGCGCGGCGAGCCAGCCGCGACCGATATCGGTTGGTGCGACCATCGCGGCATATGCCACCAGCAACAGCGGCGCACCCACGCCAATTCGCATAAGCGCGTCACTATGCGCAAGCAAGCGCACCATCACACCGCCGGTGAACGCTCCGGCCAGCACCGCGAACAGCAGCAGCAAGCCTAGCTCACGCCATTGCTGCAGTTGTCGCAGCCGCATGCCGGTGCAGCGCGCGATGCGCCGCAGCGTGGCAATGCGGTCGAT
>JAJYMF010000059.1 GCA_021787175.1 Pseudomonadota bacterium
GGGTCTTGTACAGATCGTTGAGGCTGATGTGGTGAGCGGCCAGGCGTTCGGCCGACAGCTCGATCTGCACCTGCGGCGGCGCCACGCCCTGGATGTCCACGCGCGCCACGCCGGGGATGCGCTCCAGCGGGCGCTTGAACTTGCGATCGAGCAGGTCGTAGGCGTCGGCGAGGTCGCGCTCGCCGGCGATGCGCACCTGCAGCACCGGCTGGTCGGTGGTGGAGAACTTCTGCACCGTGTAGCGCTGCAGGTCGGACGGCAGCTGGTCGCGGATGGCGTCGATCTTCTCGCGCGCCTCGACCGCCTTGACGGCGACGTTCTCGCCCCACTTGAATTCGAGCTGGATGTCGGCGCCGTCGGCGCGCGAGTTCGACTGCATGCGCTGGATGCCGGGCAGCGTCGCCAGTGCCTCCTCGACCGGGCGCGTGATGGTGCGCTCGACCTCGCCGGGGGTCGAACCGGCATAGGGGATCTGCACGAACAGGAACGGCGCGTCGATGTCGGGGAACTGCTCCAGCGGCAGGCGGAATGCCGCGATCAGGCCGATCACGGTCAGGGTGACGAAGAACATGATCGCCGTCACCGGCCGGCGCAGGCTGAGCTCGGCGAGGGTCATGCGCCGGGCGCCGCGGACGCGGGCAGCGCGCCGTCCGCATCCGCATCGCCGCCGCCGGCCTCGGCGGTGCCGCGATGGCGCGCGCCGCGCGCGGCGTACCAGGCATCGCCGCGGCGATCCAGCAGGTCGTACACCACCGGGATCACCACCAGGGTCAGCAGGGTCGACACCAGCAGGCCGCCGATCACGGTAATCGCCATCGGCGCGCGCACCTCGGCGCCGTCGCCGCCGCCCAGCGCCAGCGGCAGGAAGCCGATCAGCGTGCACAGGGTGGTCATCACGATCGGACGCAGCCGCGAGGACGCCGCCTGCACCAAGGCATCGCGCTTGGCCACGCCCGCCTCGCGCAGCTGGTTGACGCGGTCGATCAGCACGATCGCATTCTTGACCACGATGCCGACCAGCATGATCAGGCCGATGAACACCACCACCGAGATGTTCGAGCCGGTCAGCTTCAGCGCGAGCACCGCGCCGACCATCGCCAGCGGCACCGAGAACATGATCACGAACGGATGCAGCAGCGACTCGAACTGCGAGGCCATCACCAGATAGACCAGGAACATCGCCAGCCCCAGCGCGAACAGCAGCGAGCGCGTGGAATCGCCCAGCTCCCGGCCCTGGCCGCCGATGCGCACGCTGACGCCGGGCGCCAGCGGGTTCGCGGCCACCAGCCGGTGCACCTCGGCGATGCCGCCCTCGAGGTCGCCGCCGGCCAGTCCGGCCGAGACGATGGCGACGCGCTCCTGGCTGATGCGGTGGATCTCGGCCGGACCCACGGTCTGGGTGACGTCGGCGACCGCCGACAGCCGGATCGGCGCCTGCGGCGTGCCGCCGACGATCAGGTTGCGCACGTCGCCGAGACTGCGCCGCTCGGAGGGCCGCAGGCGCACCCGCACGTCGACCTTGCGGTCACGATCGTCGTAGCGGGTCGCGACGTCGCCGCGCACCTTGCGCACCACCTCGTCGGCCACCGCGCGCGTGGTCAGGCCCAGCGCCGCGGCGCGGTCGGGGTCGAAATGGATCTGGATCTCAGGCACGCCGGCCTCGACCGTCGAGCGCACGTCGGTGAAGCGCTTCGACGCCTTCATCAGCGCCTCGAGGCGCTGCCCGGCCTGCGCCAGCGCATCGAGGTTGTAGCCGCGGATCTCGACCTCCAGCGGCGCGCCGAAGCTGAGCAGCTGCGGCCGCCCGAACTTGACCTGCACGCCCGGCACGCGCTGCATCGCCGCGCGCAGGCGCGCGGTCTCGGCCTGCTCGCCGGCGACGCCCGCGTCGGGCTGCATCGCGAAGCCGAGCCGCGCGATGTTCTCGCCGGACTCGGTGGGGTTGGCGTCCAGTCGCGTGCCCTCGCCGGCGACGCCGTAGATCGAGGCCACGCCGGGATCGTGGCGGTGCGCGCGCGAGATGGCGCGCACCAGCGCGTCGGTGGTCGCCAGCGGCGTGCCGGGCGCCAGCGTCGCGGTCATCTCGAAGCGGTTCTGCGCCAGCTGCGGAATCAGGTCGAGCCCCAGCGTCGGCACCAGCGCCAGCGCGACCGCGAACGCCAGCGCGGCCACGCCCAGCACCCGCCACGGGTGCGCCAGCGCCCGTGGCAGCATTCGCACATAGGCCGCCGCGGCCGGATCGTAGAGTCCCTGCACGCGCCGCGAGGCCCAGCGCATCGGCGGCGCGACCATGCGCGTGATCGCGCGCGCCAGCAGTACCACCAGCCAGGCCAGCGTGCGCGCCGGCACGCCGTACCAGCGGCGCGGCGGCGGCGCCAGGGACTCCTCGCGATAGGCCAGCGGCGCGCGGCCCTTCAGCGAGGCCAGCATCGGGATCAGGCTCATCGCCACCACCAGCGACACCAGCATGGCGAAGGTGACGGTCAGCGCCTGGTCGCGGAACAGCTGTCCGGCGATGCCCTGCACGAACACCAGCGGAAAGAACACCGCGACCGTGGTCAGCGTCGAGGCCGTCACCGCCATGCCGACCTCGGCCGCACCCCGCACCGCGGCGTCGAGGATCGACAGACCCTGGTGACGCAGGCGGGCGATGTTCTCCAGCACCACGATGGAGTCGTCGACCACCATGCCGGTGGCCAGCGCCAGCCCGCCCAGCGACATCACGTTGAGGCTCAACCCCAGCTGGCCCATGAAGAAGAAGGTCGCGATCAGCGACACCGGCAGCGACAGCGAGACGATCGCCGTGCTCCAGCCCTCGCCGAGAAACAGAAAAATCACCAGCACCGCCAGCACGCCGCCCAGCAGGGCGTCGTCGCGCACGTCCTCGAGCGCGTGGCGGATGAACACCGACTGGTCATCGATCACGCTCAGTCCGGCGCCCGGCGGCAGATTCTTTTCCAGAGTGACCAGCGCCGCGCGCACGCCGTCGGCGACGCTGACGGTGTTGGCGTCGCCCTCCTTGTAGATCGCCAGCTCGATCGCCTCGCGGCCATCGACGCGCACCACGCCCTTGCGCTCCTTGTAGCCCTGGCTGACGGTGGCCACGTCCTTCAGGCGCACCGGCACGCCCCGGTCCACCGCGACCAGCATGTCGCGCATCTGCGCCAGATCCTGGAACTGGTTGACGGTTCGCACCAGATAGCGCTGGCTGCCCTCGTCGATGCGCCCGCCGGAGATGTTGACGTTCTCCTGCTTCAGCCGCGTCACGATGGTGTTGATGTCGAGCCCCAGCTGCGCCAGTTTCTGCTGGTCGACCGCGACCTCGATCTCGTCTTCGAGGCCGCCGCCGACCTTGACCGCGGCCACGCCGCGCACCGGCTCGAGTTTCTTGCGCAGCTCGAGGTCCGCGTAGCGGCGCAGGCGCTTCAGCTCGCCCGCGTCGGCGCCCACGCCCGCCGGCGCGGTCAGCGCCAGACGCAGGATCGGATCGGTCGACGGATTGAAGCGCAGCAGCAGCGGCTTCTTCGCTTCCAGCGGCAGCCGCAGGGTATCGAGCTTGTCGCGCACATCAAGGCTGGCCTGGTCCATGTCGGTGCCCCAGGCGAAGCTGAGGATCACGTCCGACTGCCCCGAGCGCGACACCGAATGCACGCTGCGCACGCCCTTGACTACGCCGACGGCCTCCTCGACCGGCTGCGTGATCAGGTTCTCGACCTCGACCGGCGCCGCGCCCTCGTCGTCGGTGCGCACGGTCAGCGTCGGATAGGAAAGATCCGGCAGCAGGTTGACCTTGAGTCCGCTGAGCCCGATCAGGCCGAACAGCACCAGGGTCAGGGTCAGCATCGCCACCGTCACCCGCCGCCGCGCGGCGAAGGCAGGCAGGCTCACGAAGACTTCTCCACCACCGCGATCTCGCTGCCGTCGCGCAGCGCGCTGTGACCCAGGGTCACCACACGATCGCCGGGCTTGAGGCCGGACAGCACCTCGATGCGGTCGCCGTCGCTGTAGCCGGTGCGGATCTCGACGCGGTGCGCGATTTCGATCACGGCCGGCGCGTGCGCGGGCTCGGCCGCCACCGCCTGGCCGCGGCCGCCCTTGGCCGCGGCGGGCTTGACCGGCACAGCCTGACGCGCGACCACGAACACCGCGCTGTGACCATCGTCGTCCACCACCGCGCTGCGCGGGATCACCAGCGCGCTGCGGCGCTGGTCGTAGACGATGTCGATGCGCGCGAACATGCCCGGCCGCAGCACGCCGTCGTCGTGGTCGAACTCGCAGGTGACGCGGAAGGTGCCGCTGGCGGCATCGACCACCGGCGCGATGCGCAGCACGCGCCCGGTGAACGCGTGCCGGCCCAGCGCATCCACCGCCAGACGCACCGGCTGGCCGGCCTTGAGCCGGCCCAGCTCGCGCTCGGGCACGTTGAGCACCGCCAGCAGCGGCCTCATGTCGACGATGTGGAACAGCGCCTGGTTGGTCTGGATCAGATTGCCGCGCTTGACCATCCGCCGGCTGATCACGCCGCCGATCGGCGCGGTGATGCGCGTCCACGACAGCGCCAGCTGCTTCTGCTCGTAGATCGCACGCTGCGCGGCGAGGTCGTAGCGCAGCTGGTCGTAGTCCTTCTGGCTGATCAGCTTGCGCTGCCAGAGCTCCTGCGAGCGGCTGAAGTTGCTCTGCAGCTTCTTCAGCGTGGCGTCGGCCTCGGCCAGCGCCAGCCGCGCCTGGGCATCATCGAGCTCGGCCAGCACCTGGCCGGCGCGCACGCTCATGCCTTCCTCGGCATCCACCCGCAACAGCACGCCGCCGGTCTTGGCGACCACATCCGTTTCGTGATCGGCCTCCAGCGGCGCGGTGCCGGAATAGCTGGCCGCGATCGGCGCCAGCTGCGCCACCGCCACCTCGACCGGGACCTTGGCATTGGCCTGGTCGCCGGCCGCGGGCTTGCCGCCGCAGCCCGCGAGCAGCAGGATCGGCACGAAGGCCAGCACGAACAGGCAGCGGGGCGAGGCGTGAGCGGCGCGGGACGGGCGCATGACGGTTGGGCCAGTGCAGTATTGGTGTAGTACAAATCTACTACACCATATAGACCCTGTCATCCCCCAGTCGTCATGGTCGTCGGCGATTTCGAGCAAGGACGGATCACGAGCGCGACGCGCGCAGTCTGATCGTCGTGCGCGTGCGCCGCATCGGCCGCTGGTCATAGGTCCGATGAACCGGCCCACCCGTGCATGTCCGGACCGGCACGCGACGCGATCTCGAGCAGCCACGCATTGCACCCGGGCCGATCCGGCTGCAGCGGTGGCGCCGGACATCGGATGACCCCGGCGCGTGCCGTCGCCCATCACCCCGCAGGGCTTGTCCGTCGAGCCCCGGCCGTTACAATGCCCGCCTCGCCGGACGCACCGGCGGCCCGCCATTCCCCCGCGCTGTGGAATCCAGACGATGACCCGATCGCTTTCGCTGCTTGCTGTGCTGGCCCTGACGGCAGCTGCCGCCGGCCCCGCCCTGGCCGCCGCCCCCCATCCCGGCGACCCGGCGGCGGGCCGCATCAAGGTCTACACCTGCCACGGCTGCCACGGAATCCCCGGCTATCACAACGCCTACCCGAACTACCCGGTGCCCAAGATCGCCGGTCAGCACTACCAGTATCTGGTCACGGCGCTGAACGAATACCGCAGCGGCGCGCGCGCGCATCCGACCATGCGTGCGCAAGCCGAGAGCCTGTCCGAGGCGGACATCGCGGATATCGCCGCCTACCTGTCCAGCCTCAAGAAGTGACGCCGCGCAAGGATCTCCACCGATGACCATACGAGTCGCACTCCCGCTCCTCCTCGCCGCCGCCCTGACGCTGCCCGTGGTTGCCCGCGCCGAAGGCAACGCCGCGGCCGGCCAGAAGAAGGCCACCGTCTGCTTTGCCTGCCACGGCGCCAACGGCAATTCCACCGATCCGCAGTACCCGCGTCTCGCCGGCCAGTATTCCGGCTACATCGTGCAGGCGCTCGAGGAGTACAAGGACGGCCAGCGCAAGAACCCGATCATGCGGGGCTTCGCCTCGCAGTTGAACGAGCAGGACCGCGCGGACATCGCCGCCTATTTCCACTCGCTGCCGCCGGTGCTCTACAACCTCAAGGGTGACATCCAGGGCAGCGGCAAGGGACTGTAACCCCCGCACCAGTCCTGTCCTGTGCAAACACAAAACCCGGCCACACGCCCCAGCCGTTCAATTAAAGTGTTGACGCAGGCTTGCTGAGCACCGTATACCTAGCCCCCGCCTACTAAGCGGGGGCTACCTTTTGGCTGCGAACACGACTTTGGCAGGGTCCCGGTGCCCTCCGGCCGTCAACGGGCTGCAGGTCAATACCTGCCGCAATCTGCGGTGCCGAAACTACGGTGTACCGCCCCTCGACCGCGTTGATCGTGGGCGATACCCTGTGACGACCGATGACTACTTAGCGGTGGGCGTCGGCACGGGCCAGCATGGCCTACGCTGCAAGGCCTGCGGCGAGTCATTCGCCACCAAAAGCAACTTGGCCGTCGTTGAAGAGCTGCAGCGGCTGCGCGAGCAAAGCGTGCCCGTGGCTGACGCGGGCTGTGCGACGGAAGGCTGCCCTAATTTCCGAAGCCCCGAGACGTCACCGCCGTCGCGATATCAGTCCTTCGGTCGCAGCGCCGGCGGCTCACGACGGTGGCGGTGCAAGGCCTGTCGCAAAACCTTTACGACCGCCATACGTGCGACGCTCAGGCAGCGACAGCCGGACAAGAATGAGCTGATCTTCCGGCTGTTGATCAATAAGTCGCCAATGCGGCGTATCTGCGAGGTGGCAGACATCCATCCTGCGGTGCTCTATCAGCGCATCGGTTTCTTGTACCGGCAATGCGTTCGGATAGCGGCAGGCGTCGAGGATCCGCTGGCATCCCGCTTGCTCCCTCGCATGGGCATTGCCGTGGATCGCCAAGAGCACGTAGTCAACTGGTCCAGTCAATTTGATCGCCGGGTGACGCAGTTGAGCGCGGTGGCGAGCGCTGATGCCGTTAGTGGTTTCGTGTTCGGTACGCATCTCGATTACGACCCACGATTCGACGCCCACGATTTGGATCTGGCGGCGCGTGAGTGCAGCGATCCGGAAAAGCCCGCGTCTTTTCGTCGGTTTGCCCGCGTCTTTCTCCCGTTCGAACTGGATCAGGCAACGGAGGATCCACTCCAGACAGGCACACGCTTGCCGTCTCGTGGTATACGGGTGCATTCCCAGTACACATTGTTCGCCCATTTCCTGTTTCTGAAGGAACGCCTTCGTCAGGCTGGCGATCTGCATTTCTACTTGGATCGCGATCCCGGCATCGTGAGGGCGTGCTTTGCTGCGTTCGGCGAGAAACTGCGGTCCGGAAGTGCGGAGGCGTTTTTGGTGAAAATTAATAAGTCGATGATGATTGACGACAAGAAACGGAGTTTGGCAACTACCCAGGGCGAGCTGGCCAAAGCACAGCGCCGATATCCGGGGCTTCGCAGGATGGAGGTGGCCAAGCGCCTTGTGGTGGATCAGCTTGGACGCTCGGACCCCGGGCTTGCAGAGCGATGGCTCGTGCACCCGTTGCCGACGATGGGCGAGCCGGTGAAGGAAGTGTGCTACTGCTCAGATCGAGGTGACTTGTCGTCGGAGGTATTGGCTGGGTACGTACTCGACGCACGGATGCTCGCCTTGGACCGGTTCTTCATGCAGGTCCGTCGACGTTTGTCTGTGCTGGAACGGCCGATACACACGCCGAGTGGGCAGAGGCGCTGGCACGGCTATACGGTGTACAACCCGACCGTCGTAGCGCATCTTCTGGAGATTTTCCGGGTGACCTACAACTTGTCGCTGGCCGGCGTGGACGATAAAACACCGGCGATGCGACTAGGACTGGCTGAGTCTCCAATGACCTTGCAAGACATCATCGAGTACGTTCCAACCGGGCGCAAGGCCCAGTGATCTTGTCCCTGCTTGGCAGACACCCACCTAAGCGACATGGGATAGCTCGAACTGTTCCGGGCTGTGGTAGCCACAAGGTCGAGTGGAGCCGGGTTCGATTGTAATCAACCTCGATGTATTCGAAGACGTGCGCCTCGGCCTGATCGCGTGTGGCGAAGCGTTCACCGTGAATGGCCTCGACCTTGAGACTGTGGTTCCAGCTCTCCATGGCTGCGTTGTCGTAGCAGTTGCCCCCTGGCGCTCATGCTGGCGATCAGGCCGTGCGCGCCCAGCAAGGCGCGATGCTCCCGCGAGCAGTACTGACTGCCGCGGTCGGTGTGCATGATCACGCCACGCGGTTTCTGCCGCCGGAGGACCTGGTTGATGCCACTTATGTGAAAAGCCTGCGCCATCGAGACAAGGAGCGAACGCCGCAGCGTCAGTCGTCGACGAACGTGTAGCGCTTCGCCAACGCCGGATCTCGCAAGGCAATGCGACGATGGGGCGCCGCGCTCGCGGGCAAGTCGAGGCGGTGCTGTTGCAGGAAATACGGCGCCAGACAGCGGCGCAGGGTGACGCTCCAAACCCATACATCCCCGCTGCGACGCATGCCGAATTCCCGAACGACGGCGGCGGTCTGGGAGGCGGACAGTGAGGTGGCGGGCACCATGTCGAGCTTGACCTGGGCATGCCAGTCATCATCGGCGGATGCCGGCACCGGCGACGTGGCGTCCTCGGCGGGCCGCGCCTTGACGATGCGGGCGAGCACGAAATCTCCGAATTTCTCCCGACGGCTGTCGTAAGCGCGCAGGTGCCATCGGTCGTGGGCGAAGGACATGGCGTGCGGCCACAGGGTTCGTTCCGTGGGCTCGGGGTCGGAGAACGACTGGTAGCGCACCCGCAGTCCGGCGCCGCGACGGATGGCGCTGATGACCTCCTTCAGGATGGCCCGCTCGATCTTGCTGGCGACGGCAGGCAAGGCCTGCGCCGGCAGCGGCGGACCCGCAGTCGCCATCACGCCGCGATCGCCGCTCAGGGCAAAGGTGTGCAGGAAGGTCAAGTAGTCCTCGGGGGAATCGGAGGCGTAGGCGGGGGTAAAGCCCGAACCGGCGCGCCACGCCCGAGTCTCAGGATCGTAGACAAGGTTGTCCTTGAATGCCTTCCGATAGGCGGTGATCTCTCGGGTGACGTGGTTGAGGGTCAGCTCGAACGTGTCGCAGATGTCGCTGCGACGGAAGGCACCCTCCCAGATCAGGCGGGACTCGATAAACTGCAGGCGTTGCCGCTGGCCCTGACTGAGCTTGGTGGCGTTCTTTTTTTTCATCCTACGCAGGACGAGTAGTTCGCTCGTCGGAATAGTAGCACGTGTATTGCGTGATATAAACTATATGCTATAGTCGTATCGTCCGACCTACCGGGGCCGACCCGTGACGCACCCCTCCTTCGAGCGCTGGCTGGATGCCTGGGGCTACCAGGATGCCCCCGAGGCGTTACATCGATCGGTCGAGGAAGTGCCGGCCGAACACGTGTACCGGCGGGAATTGATCGGACTGCTCGACCCGCAGGGCGCCATCCGCGCCAAGGCCGTGTTCGACGTCGACGGCGTGCCGACGGTCTGCTTCCTGACCCCGGACGGTGGCTCGCTCGCCGATGTCGCCGCATACGACGCGATCCGCCAGCGGATTTGGAACCAGAATCTGGTTTCGATCGTCCTGAGCATCGAGGGCTCGGTCGCCACGGCCGCCCCCGTCGGGGCACGCACCATGCCGAGTGAATCGCTGCCGTTCGTGCGAGCCCGGCCTGACGGACCGTTCTCCCGCGCTGATGTGCAGTCCGGCGAGGTGTTCATCAAACGCCCCGACTGGTTCGCCGCCGAGAACCGGGTGGATCGGGTGCTGCTCGACAACCTTCGGATCATCGTGAGCGACCTGCAGGCACATGGGCTGAGCAAGCTCAACGCTCAGCTGCTGATGGCCCAGGTGATGTTCGTGTCCTACCTGGAGCACCGCGGCATCGCCGGCGATGTGTATCGAGGCAAGCACCGCGTCGAATCGCTGTTCACCTTGGTGGGCCGAGGCGACTTGCTAGGTATCAGCCGGCTACTCAGCCAGCTCAAGCACGACTTCAACGGCGACCTCCTGGAGCCGGAGTCGGACGGTGATTTCTGGCAGGGCTTGCCTCCCGCGGCTTTCCACCGTCTGCACGCCTTCCTGCGCCGCGTCAACTTGGCGTCCCAGCAGGAAGATTTCTGGAACTACGACTTCCGGTTCATCCCGGTCGAGTTGATCTCGGGCATCTACGAGTCGTTCCTGAGCGACGACAAGCGTGACGTCGGCGCGTACTACACGCCTCGCCACTTGGCGTTGCTAGTGGTCGACCTGGCGCTGTCGCGATCGACGGATCTGCTCAACGAGCGCATTTATGACGGCGCATGCGGCTCCGGCATTCTGCTAACTGCCGCGTTTCGTCGACTGCTCGGCCGTGCAGAGGCCCAGGAAGGGCGGCAGTTGACGTTCCCGGAACGCGTCGCGCTGCTGAAGCGCAGCATCTACGGCTCCGACCTCAGCGCCTCCGCTTGCCGCGTCACGGCCTTCAGCCTGTACCTTTCTGTGCTGGAGGGACTCGATCCGGCCGATCTCGCCATCTTGACGGCCCAGCGCCGTTCCCTGCTCCCCAAGCTGCAGGACGACAACCTGCGCGCTGAGACCAACGGCGACTTCTTTTCTGCGACGAACCCGCACTCCGGCGCCAAGGCGGCCACGATTTTCCTGTCCAATCCGCCATGGGTGGAGCCGAAGAAAGAGGTGGTCCTGTCCAGCGATGTCTGGGCTCGACAGCAGGCTATCAAGATCCCGCGTCGGCAGACCGCTGGCGCGTTCCTGCTGCGTGCTCTCGACAGCGTCACGCCCGAGGCCACGTTGTGCTTCATCCTGCCGGTGAGCTTGCTCGCGGCGCCGAGCAGCCGGGACTTCGTGGCCGAGGTGCTGGCCCGTTACCAGATCGAAACGCTGATCAATTTCGGTGACCTGCGCAAACTGTTGTTCGCCGCGGCCAAGCAGCCGTGTATGGTGTTGGTCGCCCGGCCGCGACCCGCCGATCAGGCAGCGCCTGCCGCGAACGAAAGCATCGAATATTGGGTGCCGAAGGCCGATATGAGTTTTGCGTTCGGTCGCCTGACTCTGCATGGCAGCGACCGCCATCGCGTCCGCGCTCAGTCGCTGGCCCACAACAACGAGTTACTCACCAACCTGTTCTGGGGCGGACCGACCGACATTGCGCTGCTCACCACGCTGCGAGCCCGCGGCACCTTCGGCGACTTCCTCAAGAGCCGGCCCGGCTGGCGCGATCTGAAAGGTTTCCACGCCAAGGACAAGGCCGTCACCGCACCGCCATCGTCGACGCCGCTGCGCAAGATCCCATACCTCGACGCCAAGCGGTTCGGCGTACATGGCCCGTTCCTGGATACGAGCCTGTTGCAGGCCTTCCCCACGGCAAAGATGCCGACCGTTGCTCGACTACCTCGGTCGCTGATGGAGGCGTTCGCCGGGCCCCGTATCGTCATCGCCGACGGCATGACGCCGCAGCGTGAGGTCAAGGCTGGGTTTTCTTCCGAGTCCTTCTCGTTCCAGAGCAGCCTCGGCGCCATTCTCGCGCCGTCGGCGGATGAAGATCTGCTCCGCTTCGTGGCGCTCTATCTCACCTCCGATCTGGTGCGCTATGGGCTGCTGCTGTCGGCTTACCAGGTCAGCTTCGAGCGTGAACGCGTGGCGCTCCGCGACTTGGCGAGCATGCCGTTCATCGCGCCGGATCGGCACCCGGACCCCAGGCGGGCCTGGGAGATCGTGCGTGAGGTCGCCAAGGCATTGCGGGCCTTAGAAAGAACGACCGCGCTTCGCCGTGCCGACAAATATGCCGAGTGGAAACCCATCGGCCAGGCATTGATTGCCGAATACATGGGCCTGACCGCCCTGCAACAAGACCGCATCACCGAGGTGATCGAGACGGTATTAAACAGCGTGCAGCCGGGCGCATACGCCAACCTGTATACGCCATTGCAGCGCCGGCCGCTTCAGACCACTGTCCAAATGTACGCCCGCACCTTGGTGCAGGAGCTCAACGCCTGGCGAGACAGCACCCAAGGCTCCGGCCGCATCCATGTCGATCTCATCGTCAATGATCGCGGCGTGCATGGCCCACTGGGGATTCTCAAACTCACCCCGTCGCCAGCGGACGGCCCCTACGAGGCGATTCATACCGATCGATCCGATACGGCCGTCCAGGCGGTGCTAAAGACCCTGCGGCGTCAGCACTTGCTGCCCGCCGCGCTGCACGAGAACGTCTACACCGCCGCCGATATCGTGATCAGGTCCGATGACTCGCTCTACCTGATCAAACCGCTGCTGCACCGTTGCTGGCTGATCGGCGAGGCCTTGCGGGATGCCGAACGGGTGGTGCGCACCGCGCGCATGGAGGCCGGTGCATGAAGCGCGTCTCGGCCCGCCGGGACGCGTGGATCCAACTGTTTCCCATGGACGAAGCGCAGCGCGCCACCGCGTTTCTGGTCCAGGCATGGCAGACAGCGACGACCGGTGGTGCCGCGCAGGACTTCGCTTATCGCCTAAACGAAGCCAAGATCACCGAAAAATTCTGGTGGTTTCTCGATCAGCTCAGTGTCGGCGCCGGTCGACTGACCGGACAGTGGAATTACGAAAAGCCTCGGATCGAGTTCGATCCCGCCACCGGGAAGAAGATCAAGCGCATCCGCCAGGACATCGAGTACTTTTCCAACGCCGGCTCGTACCGATTGAGCCTTACGTATGAATTCAAGAAGGTCAGGGCCTCCGGCGATTCCTGGCGAACCTATCAGGGCATCTCAGGCATGCGCCGCTTCGTCGATGGCTACTACGCCAAGCAACAACCCGTGGCGGTGATGGTGGCTATGACGATGGAGGAGACAGCGCGCTGCATCGACAGTCTGCGACGCTCCCTCTCGGTCGCCGGTGTACGAAGCGAGTTGCAGATGCTTCCAGATCCAGCGGGGAGGTACCTGCGCGAGCCGTCCTTCTTCCCAGGAAGAGCGGCTTTCGACACAGAGCACAAACGCCCTGCAGACCAGGCGCCGCCTCACGGCACTACGCTGCTCGCTCACGTATTTCTGTCTCTCCCGGAAGACAAAGACTCTTCCGGGGTGTGATCTGACGTATTTGCGCTACGTGTTCACGCCGCGGAGGTAGGCCTTGACTTGCTCGCCGTAACGCTTGAGCTTGATGTCAGCAAACGACACTCCAGCCATCTTGCCTAGCGCATCGGGATCGAGGATGTACATGGTCCCCTCGGTCTTGAGGATCTTGTCGTCAAGTAGCTTGGCACGCAGCGCCTCACCCAATGCCCCCTTGGTCATTCGGACATGCTCAACCTTGCCCTTGAATCGCGCGAGCTGTCCCTTGCTGTGCGAGCGGAAAGAGATGATGAGGCGGCGCAGGGCACGTAAAGCGTCCTCGATCTCTGGATCGGGATCGTCAGCGGATTCAGCAGCGAAATTCGTCCATGGGTACGCTCGCGAGTCGGGCCAAGACACTTGCAAGGTGGCCCCGGTGCGCACGATCGGCGGAGCCATTGTCGTATCTGCCAACACCTCGGCGGCCTCGAGTACCACGGTGTTGTCGTGGGCCTGCTCCGGACTGGGCTTCACGACCAGCTCCTGACCAATCAGCATCAGGCTGTGTACGTGCAGCGCCACGGGAGCCACTAACTCCAGTTGCCCATTGTCACCGAGTTCAGCTTCCATTTGATCTGCATCGACACTCACCGAACTGAGGCGCCGACCAAATTTCAGCGTGCCGGTAGCATTAATCGAGAACTCGTACTGGGAGGGTATTCCTTGCGGGCGCTGGACCGAGATTTCCACCGTCGCTATGTGACCTTCATCGGCCGCCTCTACCTGCAGGCTTGGGATGTCGCCAACCTCGGTCTTGGCCTGCACCGACTCGTACAGGAAGCCAACGTGCTCAGCCGGAATCTGGTCTTTGCCGTCCAACGCACTAAGATAGAAATCAAGTAGGAACGGATTGGGTGCATGCGTCCCGCCGCGAGCGTATCGCTCTGCCGCCGCAGTCATCGCCACCGAGTCGCTCTGCAGCGCGTGACTGACAATGCACGCGGCGAACACGGCCCCGGATGAGCTAGAGCCGGTCCCATCCAGGAATGGATGCTGAGGCAATAGGCTATCCACCGCCTGTTGATATGCCGAAGCTGCGCTCGTAGGGACCTGCACCTGAGGCGCCGGCGCACCAGGATAGAACAGCCGAGCGGAAAGTCGGCTCAGCTGCTCGGTCGCACTGTAGAGGCCGTACGTGTCGAGTCCGGGAACACGGACCGCGAGTTGATCGGCCAGTTTCCTAGCCTCGCGAAGCATGATCTCGTCGGTGACGCGCTCCAATATCTGCCCCTGCAGCACCGACTGGGTAGCTTCGTTAATGCGCGCAGGATTGGTCTCGCCGGCGACTACCTTGGCAACCGCCTCCAACACAGGGGCATAGCCGCTGAACTGGCGCCCGTCCTTGCTCGTCGAAGCTTCTAAACCCGCCACGAGATCCCGCGTTGCGTCTTGATAAATCTTGTTGTGCGCCTGGAGAGAGGTTCTTAGCCCCGGATATTGCGAATCCAACTGTGCAAGATTGTTAAGCGTTGCCATGACGAATTGTCTGGCCTGGGCGCTATCGAACAGTTCGATATCGAAAATTGGAGGCTCCACTTGCGCGCGCTCGCGCAGTATCTCCGCAGCTTCATTCACGATGCCGACGCGGCCTAGTAGTACCAAGGGCAACGAGCGACCTTTCGCGGCGGCTGCGACATCGATCAGGAAGTCCTCGAAGGAAGACTGGGTGACGCGTAGGCGAGCTTCGTCCAGCGCATCGATCAGTACGGTCGTCCGGCCAGACTGCCAGTCGTTCCAGAGACCATTCTTCACCAAGCCACCGACTACATAGTTACCCGCGATGGTGGCGGATGTCGCCAGATCGACGTAGATAGCGCCTGTGACGGCGCAGATTTCCTTTGCCAAGGTTGACTTGCCTACTGCGCCAGAAGCGGCAATTAGCCACACGCTCGAATCGAGGTTAGGTTCGCCCCGAGCAACCAGTCGGGCTTCCACAAAGGATTCCCTGCGCGTGCAATCGGCAATCCAGCCTTGGAGAGCCATGGCTGTTTGGGTAGAAGGAACCACGGAAGCAAGCCGCCGGCACCAGAAGTCATTGATGGAATACATGCGCCCCCATTTCAGAGCCAGTCGATCGTCAGGATCAGCTTACCCGAGTGGTCTGACAAGGGAAGCCGTGGGGTGGACTCGTATATGGGGCCCGTCGCCTGCACTTGGCCACGCCAAATCCCCAAAAAAGAGCCGCCCGCGCAATGAGCGCGGGCGGCTAGTCTATCAACACTTTAATTGAACGGCTGGCCACACGCCGGGTTTTGTTTTCAGCCACCCAGCGCCGAAACGCCCTTGTCGCCGCGGTAGTAGGGGTCCTCGCCGCGGCTGTGATCGGTGGCGTCGCGCACCGCGGTAATCGCGGGAATGCGTTCGCGCAGCGTGCGTTCGACGCCCTGGCGCAGCGTCGCATCGACCGCACCGCAGCCGTGGCAGCCGCCACCGAACTGCAGCACGACCGTGCCATCGGCCTCGACCTCACGCAGGCTGACATTTCCGCGGTGTGCAGCCAGGCGCGGGTTGATCTCGGTTTCCAGCACGTAACTGACCTGCTCGACCAGTCCGGCGTCGGCGCCCGGCGGGGCACTGCGCAGATGCGGCGCGCGTACCGCCAGCTCGCCGCCCGTCGCAGTGTCGTTGTAGTCGATCACGGCGCCCTCGAACCAGCGCGCGCTGGGGCCGTCCACGTAGACGCTGAAGCCGTCGCACTCGACCACGATCTCGCCGCCGTCGATGTCGCCGGGCTCGCAGAACGCCAATTCGCATTCGCCGCGCGGCGTGCCGCCGTCGCGGGCGCGGATGCGCACCCCCCAGCCCGGCCCACCCTGGGCGGTCAACAAATGCCGGAAATGCGCCTGCGCGCGTTCGCTGATCTCGATCATGGCAACTCACCTCGATTCAATCGGGACCATTTTAGTCCGGATTGGGGCTGCAGCGGCGTCGCTATACTTCCTCGGCTTGCGGAGGATGCCGTCATGACGTTGCAAGAACTCGCTGCCCTGCCCTGTCAGCCGCGCCGCGGCGCCGAGCACCGGATCGACCGCGCGCGGGCCGACGAATTGCTGCGCGCGCTGCCCGGATGGGCGGTGGTCGAAAATGGCGCCGCCATCGCCAGGGATTTCCGCTTCGCCGACTTCCACCGCACGCTGGGTTTCATCAACGCCGTGGGCTTCATGGCCAATCAGGCCGACCATCACCCCGACCTCGAGGCCGGCTACGGCCACTGCCGCGTGCGCTGGTCCACCCACGACTGCGATGGGCTGTCGATGAACGATTTCGTCTGCGCCGCGCGCTGCGAACGCCTGCTGGCGACCTGACGCCACCGTGCGCGCGCCGAGGGGGATTGCGCCGCTGCTGTTCGCCGCGAACGCGCTGCTGCTGGCTGCGGCGCTGGCGTGGACAGGCAACGCCCTGACGGCGCAGGCGCTGGAACGTCACGCAGAACGCGCCGCGGCCGCTTACGCCAGCGGCCACTCGCCCTGGCGATGGGCGCCGCGCCGCGCGCAGGACGTGGTCGCGCAGCGCGTGTTCGGCGGCGGCACGCTGCGTCCGTCGAGCGCCGGCCTGCTGCTGCGGCTGGCTTCGTCGCAGCCGGTGCAGATCGGCCTGCCGCTGGACGTGCCGCTGGACTTCGTGCGGCTGCCGCGACTGCGGCTGCAGCTCGACGCCAGCGCACCGATCACGCTCGCGCTGGCCGGGCGTCAGACCCTCGACGGTCCGGCCTATTACGCCCCCGTCGGCGTGCTGAAGCGCGGCTCGGCGACGCTGGACCTTGCGATCGACACGCTGCCTTGGGTGATCGCCGACCATCGCGTGCCGCCGCCCGCCCGCTTCGCGATGCTGCGGCTGACCCTGCAGGGCGCACCGGGTTCGCTGCTGACGCTGCAGCAGATCGAACTGCTGCCGCCGCCAACGCTGCCCCATGGCACTGCCGCGCTGGCGGCCGCGCAGCCCTACAGCCGCTTCATGGCAATGTCGCCACAATCGGCCACCACGCTGCCGGTGGTGATTCTGCCGCGCGGACTGGGCGCCAGCGGCCTGCTGGCGGCACGTGACCGTGTCCGGACTCGGGCACCGGCGGCGGTGATCGTTCCGCACGGCGGCCTGGGCGCCGTTCTCGCGGCCGCCGTCACCGGGCCGCCCCCACCCACCGCCGCGACGTCGCCGCTGCTGCCGCTGGGGCTGGCCCTGCTGGCCCTGGGCGTTCTGCAGCGGCCGCCGCGACCCGTACGTCTGCGTGCGTTGATCGAGGCAGCCGTGGCCCTGGTGCCCGCTGCCTGGCTGATCATCGGCATGCGCTATGACGGCCGCATCAGTCGCGCCGATGCCGCGCTGATCGCGGTCGGCCTGATTTACTCCGCGGCGCTGGAGTGGCGCGCACGGCCGCGCGACTGGGCCCTGCTGGCGCCCGCGCGGGACTGGGCGCTGCCGATGATCCCGGCGCTGGTGGCGCTGCTGGCCTGGATCGCACTGCACGGCGTCGCACCCGAACCGCTGTCGGCGCTGCGCTACATCGGCTGGGCGCTGCTGCAGCAGTTCATGCTGCAGGTCGTGGTGGCGCGACGCCTGCAGGTCGCCGGCAATCGCGAAGTCGCCACGCTGGCCACGGCGACACTGTTCGCCCTGCTGCATGCGCCCAATGCGCCGCTGATGCTGCTGACCTTCGCCGGCGGCCTGCTGTGGACGGCGTGGTTCCTGCGCCGGCGCGCGCTGCTGCCGGTGGCACTGGCGCATGCGGCCGCGGCGCTGCTGATCGGCGGCCTGGTGGCGTCCGAAGGCTGGCTGCGCTCGCTGGAAGTGGGCGCGCGCTATCTGCGCTGAAGCCGGTCCAGCACCGCGGCTAGATCCGCCGGCAGCGGCGCCGAAAACGCGTAGCCGCGACCGTCGAGATCGAACTCGAAGCGTGCCGCGTGCAGGAACAGACGCTTCAGTCCGGCCGTATCGCGCAGGCGCCGGTTGGTCTCGCGATCGCCGTATTTGTCGTCGCCGGCCAGCGGATGCCCGGCGTGCGCAGCATGCACGCGGATCTGATGCGTACGCCCGGTGCCGAGGATGGCCTCGGCCAGGCTGGCGCCGGCGTAACGCTGGATCTCGCGAAAGAAGGTAAGCGCCGGCTTGCCGTCCTCGGATACCCGCACCATGCGCTCGCCGCCCTGCAGCTCGAACTTGCGCAGCGGCGCGTTGACGTCGAACTTCGCCCGCCGCGGCTCGCCGCCGAGCAGGCACAGGTACTGCTTGGTCACCTGGCCCTCGCGGATCAGCCGCTGCAGGCCGGCCAGGCCGGCGCGGGTGCGCGCCAGCACGATCACGCCCGAGGTGTCGCGATCCAGCCGGTGCACCAGTTCGAGGCGTTCCTGCGGACGCGCCGCGCGCAGCACCTCGATCAGCCCGAAACGCACGCCGCTGCCGCCATGGCTGGCGACCCCGGCCGGCTTGTCGACCACCAGGAAGTCGCGGTCCTCGTGGATCACCGCCTGCGCGACGCTGGCCGCCAGCGTCGCCGGAGGGGTGCCGGCATCGGCTTCGGCAGCGGTGCGCACCGGCGGGATGCGCAGCTGATCGCCATCGGCCAGGCGCGTATCGGGTTTGGCGCGCCTGCCATTGACGCGCACCTGGCCGGTGCGCAGCAAGCGGTAGATCAGGCTGCGCGGTACCCCTTTCAGCAGCACGGCCAGACAGTTGTCGATGCGCTGGCCGTCGCGCTCGGGACCGACCGTGATCAGCCGCACACCGGGGCCGGCGTCGCGGGAAGTAGCCGTCTGCATTGAAAAATCCGGTCGTTGGCGGATAAACTTGACGGGCGTCTTGCAGAGCACGCCGGGTTCGACCCGGCGGACTGCACCCCGCCGGGCACGCCGGCGAGGAACGCGCCGGACGTCCTGACCGGAGCCGGCCGTCACCCTCCCATCGTACCCGGTCCGGGTCGCACACCGGCCTGCCACCGTCATGGCGGCAGGCGGCGGCGATGGCGCAAGGGCCCCTGACATACACCGCCGCAGCAGCGGATCGCTGCGGCACGATTGCCGCGTACGCGGCGCGATCCCCGGCCGGCCGCCTTGCAGCGCCGCCGCGGAGCGCAGCCGCGGGCGGCCGAGGAACACCACAATGAAGCGCATGCTGATCAACGCAACTCAGCGTGAAGAGTTGCGTGTGGCCATCGTCGATGGCCAGACCCTGTTCGATCTCGACATCGAGATCCCTTCCAAAGAACAGAAGAAATCCAACATCTACAAGGGCCGCATCACCCGCGTCGAGCCCTCCCTGGAAGCCTGTTTCGTCGAGTACGGCGGCGAGCGCCACGGCTTCCTGCCGCTGAAGGAGATCACCCGCGAGTATTTCCTGCCCGGCGTCGACCCGCACAAGGCCGGCATCCGCGACCTGCTCAAGGAAGGCCAGGAACTGATCGTCCAGGTCGAGAAGGAGGAGCGCGGCAACAAGGGTGCGGCGCTCACCACCTTCATCAGCCTCGCCGGCCGCTACATGGTGCTGATGCCCAACAACCC
>JAJYMF010000143.1 GCA_021787175.1 Pseudomonadota bacterium
TCTCCGTCATGCCCTGCACTGCGGCGAACCTGGGCGCGAGCGCCTGAACAAATGGCTCGGTCCCGAGCAGCATCTGGCCCCGCAGGTCGCGCCAGGGAGACGCGCGACCGATGCCGGCGGCGACGAACTGCCGGTAGCGTTCCTGCGCCGGCGTGTCGCCATTGCCGAACTGGTCAAGAATCCAGTCCACGCGCAGCCAGCGCGGCGCGGCCTCTTCGCCAGCGGTGGCGCGATATGACGACCAGCGCCAGTCCTCCGGAGCGTTCGCCAGCCCGGCCCGCACGGGATTGAGCACGATGTAACGCGCGAGTTCGAGCAGATAGCTGTCGCGTTCGACCAGGATCGCCTTGAACCGGCCCTGAAACACATGCCCGACGCGCTCGTGGCGACGGTTGAAGCGCTGCGTATAAACCCCATTCAGCCGGCGCATCCCGGACGAGAGATTGGGCTTCGGCGTCTGGGCCAGAAGATGGTAGTGGTTGCCCATCAGGCAGTAAGCATGGACGCGCCAGCCGAAACGCTCGATCACCGACGCGAGCACGTCGAGAAAGATCTCCCGGTCGGTTTCATCGAGAAAGATCTCCCCGCGCGCGTTTCCGCGCAAGGTGAGGTGATAAAGGGCACCGGGAAACACGATGCGAAGCGGCCGGGACATGCTGAAACAACGCGCGGACGCCGGAGCAGGATGACTTGCGTCAATACAAGACCTGACCCCGTCGGCCCTTTGTTCCTGCCGGCCGAAGACGCCTGGAATGTGGCGGCCGGACAGCGTTCCGATGAGCTTTTCGGGAAAGTCCACGCGGAGAAGCTGCAGCTGACCATAGCGGTAGCCCTGCTGTACCGCCGCCAAGGCGAGAAGCTGGATGCCGCCAGCCTGCCAGGGCTCGCAACCGCCGGCAGCGAACTGATGCTCTGCCCCATTCCTGATTGAGCGCATTTCCGACTGCGCACGGAGCCTTTCCACCGGCCCGCGTCCCGGACTCCGACGCAATTGCAGGAGTATGATCTCGCGTAAGATGTTCTTGAGCCTCAGAACACGCATCCTGCTGCTGATTGCGATCCCGTTCGCGGTCATGTTCGCCATGACTGTCTATCATGAGTTGGGCGAACAGGCATTCACCGCGGACTTGGTAGGCGAACTGGCGCTGCTGCTCCTGACGTTCGGCGCCGTGTGGCTGGGCAGCGAATCGCTTTTGTCGCGGCGCATTGCCGCGCTTGCCACCGCCGCCGAAAATCTGCAAAAGGGCGATCTCACGGCCCGCGTCGGCTCCAAGACCGTCGGCGACGAGATCGGGCGCCTGGCGCAATCCTTTGACCGGATGGCCGACAGCCTGCAGGCGAAGGAGCTGCAGCATGCCCGGGCGGTCCGCGCGTTGCGGGTTCTGTCGGCGTGCAATCGCGCCATTCTGCATGCGACGCAAGGCGAACAGGCCCTGCTCGACGAGATGTGCATGTTGATCGGCAAGGCCGGAGGCTATTGCGCCGTTTGGATCGGCTATGCCGACAGCGGCACGGAAAAGCGCATCCGTCCGGTCGCCCGGTGGGGCAGCGTGACCGAGCAGCAACTGGCCAAAGCGCAATTCACTTGGGGCGAAGCCGACAGCCATCAGAATCCGCCCGGCAAGGCAATCCGCACCGGTATGCCAGTGGTCGCACAAAACCTGCAACAGGAGCCTGGGGGCGCCCCGTGGCGGGAATACGCGCTGCGCTCGGGTTGCGGCTCCTGTCTTGCCCTGCCCTTGCGCATCGACGACCGTGTCATCGGCGTGCTCAATATCGGCGCCGCCGAAACCAGCGCATTCGGCGGCGAAGAGGTCGGCCTGCTGCAGCAGGCCGCCGGCGAACTCTCGTTCGCGATCGACAGCCTGCGCATCAAACTCGAACGCGACCGGATTGCGCTCGAGCAAGCCGAGCAGCAGGAGCAATTGAGGAAAAGTCTCGAGCATACGTTGCTGGCGATCGCCAATACGGTAGAGTTGCGCAACCCGTACACGGACGGCCACCAGCGGCGCGTCGCCGAACTGGCCGCTGCCATCGCGCGCGAGCTCGGATTGCCGCAGGGCGAAATTCAGGGTATTCAACTCGCCGCCAGCATTCACGACCTCGGACGGGTAAAGGTTCCGGCGGCCATTCTCGCGAAACCCGGCGCATTGAGCGACAGCGAAATCGCGCTGATCAGAACCCACGCGCAAGCCGGCTACGAACTATTGAAGGACATTCAGTATCCCTGGCCCATCGCGCAGGTCGTGCTGCAGCATCACGAACGGCTCGACGGTTCGGGCTATCCCCAGGGCCTCGCGGGAGACCAGGTCCTGCTGGTCTCCCGCATCATTGCCGTCGCAGACGTGCTCGAAGCGATGGCGACGCATAGGCCATATCGCCCGGCGCAGGGGATAGACGCTGCGCTGGCCGAACTCGAACGCGGCCGCGGCAAAGCGTTCGACCCGGACGTGGTCGACGCCTGCGGTCGCGTGTTCCGCGAACAGGGCTTTGCCTTCGCCAGCGCATGAGCCCGCGTAGAACGTAGAACGGGGTCAGGTCTTGTGTTGATGCAAATGCGTCAATGCAAGACCTGACCCCACAGATATGCTAACGGCCGCTGCAGCGATTGACGAATCCGACCACCGCCCGAGTCACCTTTTCGGACTGGTCCTTGTGCGGCGAATGGCCGCAGTGCTCCAGCTTCAGCAATTCGACCGGCCCGCCTGCCTGGCGCGCGATCGCATCGAGCTGGGCCATGCTGCCGTATTCGTCGCCATCGCCCTGGATTGCGAGCAGCGGGCAGCGGATCGCAGGCAGGTAGCGTTCGATGTTCCAGCCGCGGAACGCGGGCGCGAGCCACACGTCGTTCCAGCCGTAGAACGTCTTCGCCGGATCGCGGTGATAGCGCGCGAGTTTCTGCGGCAAGTCGGTGGTCTCGAAGGCCTGCTTCGCCGCCGCGATGCCTTCGATGCTTATGTCTTCGACAAACACGTGCGGCGCCAGCACCACCAGGCCGCGCGGCGCATATCCCGAACCGGCGTAGATGAGCGCAATCGATGCGCCGTCGCTGTGGCCGATCAGGATCGGGCGCCCGATGTCGAGCGCGCGCAGCAGTTCGGGCAGGGATTCGAGCGCCTCGCGGTGCATGAAATCGACGCCGAAAGGCTGTTGCAGCACATCCGACTGGCCATAACCATGGCGCGCGTAGACCAGCGCGGCCAATCCAGTCTCCTGCGCGATGCGCGCGGGAAAATCGCGCCACTGGCCGATCGATCCGAGTCCTTCATGCAGGAACACCAGGGTCGGGCCGTCTGCCGTGGCGTCGATGCGCTGGTATTCGAGTTGGTGTCCGCGCACGCTTACGAACGCGGTTGAATTGGATGCCGCCATCGATGCCGCTGTCCCCGCTTTTTTTCGAGCCGCAAGCTTACCCGAAAAAGAGCGAAGCTCAATAGCCTGCTAAAATTCCACAACATCGCGCCCGCGCGGATACCGACCAACCCATGCGCCTTTGCTGCGCACTCCGGAGCGACT
>JAJYMF010000285.1 GCA_021787175.1 Pseudomonadota bacterium
GGCAGCGCGGACGACCTGGAAGCGTACTTCAAAGGGCGCGTGGCGGCCTGAAGCCGCGCCCCAACGTCGACCCCGGTCCTCCCGGTACATCGAGGCTCAAGCGTGAACACCATTCAAGTTGACGTTGCGGTAATCGGGGCGGGCACGGCGGGCCTTACTGCCTACCACGCAGCCAAAGCCGCAGGCGCGAACGCCGTGCTGATCGAAGGCGGCGACTACGGCACCACTTGCGCGCGCGTCGGCTGCATGCCGAGCAAGCTCCTCATTGCCGCCGCCGACGCTGCCAATGCCGTGCGCACGGCCCCGGGCTTCGGCATCCATGTCGACAGCGCCATGCGCATCAATGGACGCGAGGTCATGGATCGCGTAAGGCAAGAGCGCGACCGCTTTGTCGCCTCCGTGCTGCGCGATGTGCAGGATATTCCCGACGCGGACCGCATTCGCGGCCGGGCGCATTTCGTCGACAACCGTACGCTCACGGTCGCCGACCATACCCGTGTCGCGGCCAAAAGCGTGGTCATCGCAAGCGGCTCGCGCGCCGCCTACCCGGATACCTTCCGCGACCTGGGCGAGCGCCTGATCATCAACGACGACGTGTTCGACTGGCACGACCTGCCCAAAGCCGTGGCCGTGATCGGCCCGGGGATCGTGGGTCTGGAATTGGGCCAGGCGCTGCACCGCCTGGGGGTCCATGTCGCGGTGCTCGGCCGCGGCGGCCGCGTCGGCCCGATCAGCGATCCGGAAATCCGCGCTTACGCACTCGCCGCCTTCAACGACGAATTCACTCTGGAGCCCGACGCGCACATCGCCGCCATGCAGCGCTACGGCGACCGCGTCGCCATTCGCCGCACCGGGCCCAGCGGCGTGGAGGCGACCGAGTATTTCGATTATGTCCTGGCCGCCACCGGACGCGCACCCAACGTGACGGGCATGGGCCTGGACCAGACTACGCTCAAACTCGATGCCAAAGGCGTGCCCCTGTCCGATCCCCTGACCACTCGAACCGAGTGCGCAGAGGGCTCAAGCCCGATTTTCATCGCCGGCGATGCCAGCAACTTCATTCCGCTGCTGCACGAAGCGACCGACGAAGGGCGCATTGCCGGGGAGAATGCCGCGCGTCTCGCACTTGGCAGGCAGATGAGCGCGGGTCTGCGGCGTGCTCCCTTAGGCATCGTGTTCACCGATCCGCAAATCGGGCTCGTGGGGGGCGGATTCCATGCGCTGAAGCCCGGCAACTTCGCCACAGGACAGGTGAGTTTCGAGGATCAAGGCCGCTCGCGCATCCTGCTGCGCAACAAAGGCCTGCTCAATGTCTACGGCGATCTCGCCACCGGCCGCTTCCTCGGTGCGGAAATGCTGGCGCCGGCGGCCGAGCATCTGGCGCATCTGCTTGCCTGGGCATTGCAGAACAGGATGACGCCCGCGCAGATGCTGGGGATGCCGCTCTATCACCCGGTCATCGAAGAAGCATTGCGCACGGCCTTGCATCACCTCGATGCCAAACTGCGCAGCGCGCAGGCAATCGGCAAGGCCGCCTGAGAAACTCTGCGCGGGGCGGTGATTTCCGAACCTGAGCCGCAGCGATCCTGCTGCATTCGCGTCGCTAGCCATGTGGCGAACGCTTGGATCGTTCCATGCCGAAGCGGAACACCGGCCCCAGTCCATCGCAAACGGATGGCCGGCCGGCGTCCCGGACTGCTGTTACTTCAGGCGCATGTCGTTCTTGACCGAGGTCACGCCTTTGACGCTGCGCGCGACTTCGATCGCCTTGTTGATGTCAGCCTGATACTTGACGAAGCCGCTCAGCTGGACCGCGCCCTTGAACGTCTCGACGTTGATTTCGGAGGATTTCAGCGAAGGTTCGTTGAAGATCGCCGCTTTCACCTTGGTGGTGATGACGGTGTCATCGACGTACTCGCCCGTGCCCTCTTTGGTGGAGGTCGAAGCGCAGCCCAGTGTCGTTGCGAGCGCGACGGCCAGGAAAACGGCGGAAATGCTTTTGTTGATGTTCATGATCAGACTCTCCATTGGGTACCGCATTAAGATGTGGGGTATACCTGCGGCGCAGCACGAACACGCACCAAGCCACTTGCCCGGGTCATTCTCCGCCGGCATGCCCTCGTGTTCCGTGCGCTAGCGTACACAGGCCGTGAACTTTTTTTGCGGCGCCACCGCTGTTACGGATTCGGCACCAGCGCGCCGTTCTCCACCCTGACCTTGTCGCCCACTCGCAGGGCCGGCTCGGTCGCGTAGGAAATCGCCTGCGTGCCGCCGCCCTGGAGGCGGACGGTGACGTCGTAGTGCTTGCTCTTTTTGACGCGCTTTTCGATCTCGTTGCCGGCCATTGCGCCGCCTACGGCGCCGGCGATCTCGGCCGCGGTGGTGCCGCGGCCCTGCCCCACCTGGCTGCCGATCATCGCGCCGACCACGCCGCCCGCGATCTTGCCGAGATAGCTGCCGTCGCCCTTGACTTCAATCACATCGATCGATTCGACCACACCGCAGTTGGCGCAGACTCTGGCCGCTCTGCGCGCAGACGAGGCGCGCCCGGACGCGGCCAGCAAGGACTGGCCGAGCGCTGCGCTCACCTCGCGCCTGCCCAGGGCCAAAGTGGCCGTGACCTTCGAATTGGCCTGGATGCGGTCGCGGTCCTTGATGGTATAGGCGCCTTCATAGACACCCGCCGCCACTTCCTGCAGGAACAGCTTCCCCTTGACTCCATTGATCCTGACGCTGGCCTTCGCGCCCGGGCTGCCGGTCAGGGTAAAGAACAGGTCGGCGCCCGAACTCAGGCTGGCGGCCCGGTCAGCGTCGAAGCGGTCGATCCTGGGGGTCGCGGCCAGGGCGGCGGCGTCGGCCGCGCGTTTGGTTTCCGAGCGCGAAGCGGCGCCGGCGAGCAGCGATTCATCCAGAACTGCGGTCGCGATTTGATTCCCCACGCGCAGGTTCGCGGTAACCATGGCATCGGCCGCGATCCGGTCCCGGCTGCTGATGGTGTAGGTGCCTTCATACACGCCGGACTCCACTTCCTGCAGCGGGAACCTGTCCACGACACGGTCGATACGGACCGTCGCGGTCCCGCCGGCGCTGCCGTACAGAGTAAACACCAAACTGTTGCCGGCGCTCAATTGACGCGCCTGCTCGACATCGAAACCGTCGATGCTGACCGCGTAGGCGGACTGCTGCGCCCGCGCGACCGTGGATGAGAAGGCCAGCGGTGCGAGCACCGACAACGGCACCAGCAGCGCGCACAGCCCGGACAATATGCTGTTACGAATGTTCACAATGGATTCCTTTGAGTATTTATGGGATGGACGAAACTAGCGTTTCGATGAATTCCAATCGCGGTTGCGGCTGAGGAAGTCCTTGAACTGGCGCTCCGATTCCTCTTGCGCCAGACCGCGCCGCTGCTGCATGCTGCCAGCCAGCTGGTCGCGCTTTCCGGCGAACATATCCGCTGCATCGCCGGTGAGCCTGCCCCAGCGTTCGCGCAATTTGCCGCTGAATTG
>JAJYMF010000135.1 GCA_021787175.1 Pseudomonadota bacterium
GATCGTCACCGTCGATCGCCACGGCAACACCTCCTCGGGCTCGGTGCCGCTGGCGCTGGACGAGGCCGTGCGCTCGGGCCGCGTGCAGCGCGGACAGAATCTCCTGCTGGAAGCCTTCGGCGGCGGTTTTACCTGGGCGTCGGCGTTGATCCGCTATTGAGCCGGGACCCTGTAAAAACCAAAGTGCCGGTGATTGCGATGGACGCGAGTTCGACAGTTTTTGCCGGCGGCATGCAAGGCGAACTCATGGCCGACAATGCCCCGCTGGTCTCCGATTTCGCGCTGAACTCGTGCTGTCCCATTGGGCTCATTCCATTCGCCGATGAACACCTCTAACCCTGCCGATTTTCCCGGGTCCCGGGTCCCTGGTCCCGGGTCCCGCAGCTATAGCCCCGAGTCCCGAGTCCCGAGTCTCGCCTTCATCTTCCCCGGCCAAGGCTCGCAGGCGGTCGGCATGCTCGCCGAACTGGCCGCGACGCACGCCGAGGTCCGGGCGACATTCAACGAAGCCTCGGCCGGTGCGGGCCGTGATCTGTGGACGCTGGCGCAGCAGGGGCCCGAGGATGAGCTCAATCGCACCGAAAACACCCAGCCGGCACTGTTGGCCGCCAGCGTTGCGGTGTGGCGGGTCTGGATCAAGCGGGGCGGTGCCCGCCCGGCGCAGCTGGCCGGCCATAGCCTGGGCGAATACAGCGCGCTGGTCTGCGCCGATGCCATCAGCCTGCATGACGCGGCGGCGCTGGTCGCGGCGCGCGGCCGGCTGATGCAGGCGGCGGTGCCGGCCGGCGTCGGCGCGATGGCCGCCGTGCTGGGCGGCGACGACGCGCAGATCGCCGCGGTCTGCGCCGAGGTCGCCGCTGGCGAGATCGTCGCCCCGGCCAATTTCAATTCACCGGGCCAGGTGGTGATTGCGGGCCACGCCGCGGCAGTCGATCGCGCACTGGCGCGGCTGGCCGAACTCGGGGTGCGCAAGGCGATCAAACTCGCCGTGTCGGTGCCTTCGCATACGCCGCTGATGCGCGAGGCGGCGGATCGGCTGGCCGTTCGCATGGACCGCATGGCGTGGTCGACGCCGGCGATTCCGGTGATCCAGAACGCCGACGCATGCGCCCACGGTGATGTGGCCGGCATTCGCGATGCGCTGCAGCGGCAACTCTACTTGCCGGTGCGCTGGACCGAGTGCGTGCAGGCCTTGGCTGCGGGCGGCGCCACGCGGCTGGCCGAGTGCGGCCCGGGCAAGGTGCTGACCGGGCTGGCCAGGCGCATCGACAAGGCGCTGGACGCGCGTGCGCTGGGCACGCCGGCTGAACTCGATGCCGCCTGTGCCGCATGGGTCTAGGGCTGCTGCAAAATTGTGAAAGGACCGGATTCCGGCTTCTTCAGGAACGACGGACCCATGCTTGCGAGGAACAGTCGTGGCTCGGGATCGCAACCGGGCCACTGACTCTTTAGCATTGCCCGAGTCCCGAGTCCCGAGTCCCGAGCTCACCTAGCGTCTTGCATCTTCCGGAGCCCACGCATGAACACCTCTCTCGCTGGCGAAATCGCGCTCGTCACCGGCGCCAGTCGCGGCATCGGCGCGGCGATCGCCGACGAGCTGGCTGTGCAGGGCGCCCGCGTCATCGGCACCGCCACCAGCGCGGCCGGCGCACAGGCAATCGGTGACCGGCTGGCCGCACGCGGCGGCGGCGGACGCATGCTCAATGTCACCGACAGCAGCGCGGTCGAGGCGCTGATCGACGGCATCGCCAAGGAGTTCGGCGGCCTTTCGATCCTGGTCAACAACGCCGGCATCACCCGCGACCAGCTGCTGATGCGCATGAAGGACGAGGATTGGCAGGCCATCCTCGACACCAACCTCAGCTCGGTCTATCGCACATCGAAGGCGGTGCTGCGCACGATGATGAAGGCGCGCAAGGGCCGTATCATCAACATCGCTTCGGTCGTCGGCGTCACCGGCAACCCGGGACAGACCAACTACGCCGCGGCCAAGGCCGGCATCATCGCCTTCTCGAAATCGCTGGCGCGCGAGATCGGCTCGCGCGGCATCACCGTCAACGTGGTCGCGCCGGGTTTCATCGACACCGACATGACGCGCGCGCTCCCGGATGAGCAGCGCAAGGCACTGGAGGGCCAGATCGCGCTGGGCCGGCTGGGCCAGCCCGCCGACATCGCCTGTGCCGTGGCCTTTCTGGCCTCGCCGGCCGCGGCTTACATCACCGGCGAGACGATGCACGTCAATGGCGGCATGTACATGGCCTGACAGCCAGATGGGCGGGTTTGTTGAGATGATTTCGAGGCGTCCGCGCCGAAACCCCGGCGCCATCACGCGGCGTTGGCGGCATCTGCACTTTCACTCTACAATGCGCAAGTTTTTTTCCGGGAGGACAACGTACCCATGAGCACCATCGAAGAGCGCGTCAAGAAGATCGTCGTCGAGCAGCTTGGCGTGAAAGAAGAGGAGGTCACCCCGAGCGCGTCGTTCGTCGACGACCTCGGCGCCGACTCGCTGGACACCGTGGAACTGGTGATGGCGCTCGAGGAGGAATTCGAGTGCGAGATCCCGGACGAGGAAGCCGAGAAGATCACCACCGTGCAGCAGGCGGTGGATTACATCAAGGCGCACGTCAAGGCCTGATCCGGCGCGGCCGCGGCGTTCCGCGGTCCGCCCAATGCCGGACGGTATTCCGAAAGCTGCGCCGTCCGGCGCAGCTTTCGTTTTGGGCTGCGGAAACCTGCGCCGGCGTATGGTGTCCGGCGCCCTGCAAAGGCGATCAGCATGAGCAAGCGACGCATCGTGGTTACCGGCCTCGGCATCATCTCGCCGGCAGGCAATGACGTGACCAGCGCCTGGGCCAGCATCGTCGCCGGCCGCAGCGGCATCGGCCCGGTGACGCACTTCGACGCCACGGCCTACCCGACGCGCATCGCCGGCGAGGTGCACGATTTCGATCCCGCGCAGTACGTCCCGCCCAAGGACGTCAAGAAGATGGACCCGTTCATCCATTACGGCATCGCCGCGGGCATGCAGGCGCTGCGCGACTCGGGTCTGGCGGTCGGCGAGGGCAACGCCGAGCGCATCGGCGTCGCGATCGGCGCCGGCATCGGCGGCATCGCCACCATCGAGCGCACCAGTCTCATCCTGCACGAAGGCGGACCACGCAAGGTCTCGCCGTTCTTCGTGCCGAGTTCGATCATCAACATGATCTCCGGCAACCTGTCGATCATGCTGGGCCTGAAAGGCCCCAATATCGCCTGTGTCACCGCCTGCACCACCGCTACCCACAACATCGGCCTGGCGATGCGCACCATCCAGTACGGCGACGCCGACGTGATGCTGGCCGGCGGCGCCGAATATGCGACCACCGGCGTGGCGATGGGCGGTTTCTGTTCGGCGCGCGCGATGTCCACGCGCAACGACGAGCCGCAGAAGGCCAGCCGACCCTGGGATCGCGACCGCGACGGTTTCGTACTGTCCGACGGCGCCGGCGTGCTGCTGCTGGAGG
>JAJYMF010000124.1 GCA_021787175.1 Pseudomonadota bacterium
TTCATCAGCGCCACGGCCAGCGGTGCGCCGATCATCGCGCCGCCGCCGAAGCCCATGATGGCGAAGCCCGTCGCCATGCCGCGACGGTCGGGGAACCACTTGATCAGCGTCGACACCGGGGAGATATAGCCCAGCCCCAGGCCGACGCCGCCCAGCACGCCGCAGCCCAGGATCACCAGCCAGAGCTGGTGCGTGGACACGCCGACGCCGCCGAGAATCAGGCCGCCGCCCCAGCACAGCGCGGCGATGAACCCGGCCTTGCGCGGACCCGCATGTTCGAGCCAGGCGCCCCAGATGGCGGCCGAAATGCCGAGAAAGGCGATGAAGACCTCGAAGATGTGGGTGACCGAGGGCACGCTCCAGTTGCAGGTGGTCGTGGCGAGCTGGCCCCAGAACCCCATCGCCTTGCAGGTGGCGGCGTCGGTCGTGGCCAGCAGCTTGCTCATCGGCAGCCAGAACACCGAGAAGCCGTAGGCCATGCCGATGCACAGGTGGATTGCGAGTGCGGCTGGCGGCACCAGCCAGCGATTGAAGTCGGGGCCGGCGACGGTGCGGTCTCTGGACAGCAGACCCGGATTGCCAGCCCCACGCGACGCGACGTCAGTTGCCACGCTTGCCATAGGTCCTCCCCCGAAAGCGTTGGTTGGACAACGATACGAACATGCTGTGCCGTGCATATGCACAGCGGTCGATCATAAGCGTGCCTCGCAACTGTACTACCCGACCTTCGTCGATCAATAGGCTATAAAGAGCCATTGAGAGCGGTCGTCGGCTCGACACTGGCGGAGGCGAGAGGCGGGCATGTTTGAGGTCCACATCGGTACCCGCATGGCGGTGAGCCGTGGCGGCGACAGCCATCTGACCCCCCAGCTGCTGGAGCTGCTGATCGGCGTGCACGAGTCGGGGTCGATCGCACAGTCGGCTGCACGCGTCGGGCTGTCCTACCGCTATGCCTGGGGCCTGCTGCGCGACGGCCAGCGCCTGTTCGGCACGCCGCTGGTGCGCTCCTCGCGCGGGCGCGGCGCGCGCCTGAGCGCGCTCGGCGAACGCCTGGTCTGGGCCGACCGGCGCGTGGCGGCGCGGCTGTCGCCGCTGCTGGAGAGTCTGGCCACCGAGATCGAGGCCGAGCTCGAACGTGCGATCTCCAGCGAGCGCTCGATCCTGCGCATGCAGGCCAGCCACGGCTTCGGCGTCGAGACCTTGCGCCACTTCCTCGCCCGCGAGCAGATTCCGCTCGATCTCAAGTACCGCAGCACCCGCGAGGGACTGGGCGCCCTGGCGGCGGGCGGCTGCGAGCTGGCCGGCTTCAATGTGCCGATCGGGGCGCTCGAAAACGAAGCGCTGGAAACCTATCGGCCCTGGCTGCTGCCGGAACGTCAGCGCGTCGTCCATCTCGCCACCCGCCGCCAGGGCCTGATCGTGGAGCGCGGCAACCCGCGCCGGCTCGGCGCGCTGGCGGACCTGTGCCGCGGCGGCGTGCGCTTCGTCAACCGCCAGCCGGGGTCGAGCACGCGCATGCTGTTTGATCTGCTGCTGGCGCGCGCGGCGCTGGCGCCCGCCGACGTCGCCGGCTACGACAGTTACGAGTACACCCATCCGGCGGTGGCGGCCTATGTCGCCAGCGGCATGGCCCACGCCGGTTTCGGGCTGGAGACCCCCGCGCGCCGCTTCGGGCTCGACTTCGTGCCGATGGTGACCGAGCGCTACTTCCTGCTCGGCGACGCGTCGGTGCTGGAATCGGCGGTGATGCGCAGCGTGCTGGCGATCATGCGCGGCGACGCCTTTCGCCAGGCGGTCAATGCCCTGCCGGGCTACGACGCCAGCCTGTGCGGGACCGTGCAGACGCTGCCGCAAGCATTCGCGGTCCTCGCCGGGTGATCATCGCGCCGCCGGGTGGCGTCGACGGATGGCCGATCCGCCGAACGCACGGGCACCTTAGCAGACCGACACTGGCACATCCTCGAGTCGCCCCGGCTCGTGCTTGCCGCGATGCCGGGGGCGACGCGAGGGATGGCCAGTGCGATCCCGGCCTCTCGGCAGCGCTGCCGAGACGGCAAGCTAGAACGCGTACTTCGCCGACGCGCCGATCCCGTAGTCCGGGCTGCCGTTGGAGAAGCCGCCCAGCACATAGCCCTGCAGCGACCACGCGGTATCGACCTTGTGGTTGTAATAAAGCGTCGCCTCGCGCCGCGAATAGCCCGCCGTCGAAGGCCGCTGCTGATAGAAGAAGTACAGGCCGGCACTGTCGGCCTCGTCCATCTTGTAGTTGACGCCGGCATTGGCCGACCAGACGTTGCGCAGCTGGATGTAAGTCGAGCTGCCGAGGTCGGTGTAGCCGACGCCGCCAAACGCGGTCCAGGCATCACCAAAGCCCTTGTACGCATCGACTTCGGCGCCGTAGTCGTTCCGGCCGGTGCCGAGGCCCTTGTTGGCGTCGGCGGTGCCGAACTTGACCCGGCCGGTCAGGTCGAGACCGAACTGCGACGCGCTGTCGTTGACGAGGTGGTAGGTCGCCTGCGCGGTGACGTCGCCCAGTCCCGAGGCGGTCCCCGAAGTCGTCGTGCCGGGCGTGGTCGTGCCCCCGGTCCCGAGCAGCCGGCCGAGGCCGCGACCCAGCGGGTTGTTGTTCTTGATGACGCCGATGCCCGGAATCACATTCGGCGGCCCGGACACCCGGATCCACGGCACGGTCACGCGGAACGACCAGTCCTGTCCGCTGTAGCCCGCCGTGAACGGCACGTCCCAGATCGTGGTGCTGGTGGGCTGGCCGTACTTGCCGCTGCTGTAATCGAAACCGGTGCTGGCATAGAACGAGCCACTGTCATCGGCGTGGACGATCGGTGCGGCCAGCGTGGTCAATGCCAGCGCGCAGGTGAGGCGCAGCAGTCGATTTCTCTGCATGGAGATGCTCCTGATGGGTGAAGAGAGCCGGGCGGGCACGCGGCCCGCCCGGGGGGCAGTTGCAGATCCGCGGACGCTCTCAGCCGCCGCCTGCTCCGATCCCGACGTGTACCGGAACGTTCGGCCGCACCACGGCGGGCACGTTCGGCCGCTGCGGCAGATTCACGCGTGCCGGCAATGTGGCGTGCAACGACGCGTTGGCGGCCGCGTTGGCCGACGCGTCGGTGCCCGTATCGACGCTTCCATGCACGCCGGCCTGGCCGTGCATGCCGGCCTGGCTGTTACCAGTTTCGGAGGCGCTGACCAGGTCACCCAGCTTGAAGCCGAGGCCGTTGGCGATCTGGCCCCAGCCCTGGCCTTGCTGGCGCATCGCCAGCACGCCGTGGAGCGGAACGGAGCCGTTGGCGGTCGTCAGCACACCCCCGTTCAACGCCGCCTCGATCTGCTGCGGTGTCGGGTTGGTGATGCCGTTCTTGGCGAGTTCGGCCTTGGCCAGCGACAGCGCGATGTTGACCTCGCCGTAGCCCATGGCCTTGGTGGAGGGGGTGATGGTGGTCTGGGTCAGTGCGCCGGCGGCGTCGGTCGAACTGAGCACGAAGGCCGA
>JAJYMF010000174.1 GCA_021787175.1 Pseudomonadota bacterium
CATGGTCGCGGCATGCAAGGGCGCCAAGCCGATTCCGCGCGCCCCGACGAATATCGAGGCCGCGTCGGCTGCATACAGCGCATACGCGATGCCGAGCCAGACAAAGCCCAGGTGCAGCATGGCGAGCAAGCGGATGCGCAGACTGTGCACCAACCCCCAGCGCAAGCCGAGCCAGAACAGAAAAATCGCCGCCGGCCCGTCCACGGCCCAGCCGAACCGGCTCAGGCCTGCCAGTTCGATCGCGCCGTGGCCCAGCGCAGCGGCGAGAAAACACCACAGCACCCAGTACGGTCGCCAGGCGGCGATCGACGGCAGGACCGAGGCGGTAAAGAACGGCAGCATGCGATGCACGACCACCAGGAACACTGGGATCGCGAACCACCACAACCCGGCGATTATCACCCAGGAGAACCAGCGCAGGTTGTCGCCGAAGCACAGCAGCGCATAGCCCGCGAGGCCGGCGATCCCGGGCAGCATGAACGTCAGCACCAGCTTTGCGTGCGTCCGGTCCGCCGCTTTGCTTTGCCGGATCAGGCGGCCGAACAGCAGCACATGGCGCGCCCAGCATGCACACAGCACGAGCGCGGCGACGCCGGAAGCGAGCATCGAAAAAAAAGACAGTACGATAAGCAGCGCGCCCGCCGCAAACGCGAGCAGCGCGCTAGCCAGCAGGGCCGGGGCATTCGGCCCTTTTACCGCCAGCCAGGACGGGCCGGCAGTGAATAAAAAACCGAACATGTACATCGGCAGGAATGTATAGAGCATCGCCGTCGCGTGCACCAGCGTCGGCGCGATCGCCCCTAGCATGGACATGCCGAACAGGCGCAGCACCAGCACCACGGCCCACCACGCCGAAGCAATGAGCAGCAGCAAGGATGCGAGGAAGAAGAACAGGCGGTGCGGCGCTGCGATCAGCCATCCGAGGCCGGTGCCGTCCGGTTTCGGCATCGAATTCGCATTCGCTTCAGACGACATAAGGCAGCACCGATTTCGTGAGCGCCACGGCGACGATATAGGCGAAGACCAGCAGCGCGCCGCCGAATGCCGCGAGGCGCACCGCGCGTGTGCGACCGCGCTTCAGCGCAATCGTGCCCAGAGCGATGTAGACGACGAGCCCGATGAGCTTGGCCGTAAGCCAGCCCTGCATCAGCGGATACTGCTCCAGCATCAGGGCGAGCGCGATCGCGCTCGCGAGCAGCACGGTATCGATCACATGCGGCAGCACGCGCACCCAGCGCTGCGCGAGCAGGGGCGAGCCCTGCAGCATCCATGCGCCGCGCAGCGCGAACCCCGCGCCGGAAAGCAGCACGCAGCCGACGTGCAGGTTTTTGACTAAGGCGTAGGTCGTGATCACGTGGGAAGCCTGAGAGTTGCCGCTAGGCTCCAGCCTACCGGCGCTTCTTTAATGGAATCAATATATCACGGCGTGATATGCTTAAGCGATATCAGAGAAGTATGCTGCGGTCTGCGAGCTTGCCGGGCGCGCTGCTTGCGCCGCGCCGGCCGAGCTCCGCCCCGAAGACGGGATACGTTCAGCGGCACGCGCGTCGTGTGCAATCCGCGCGGCTACGCCAAGGACGGCGCGAACGAGAATCCGCTGTTCGATCCGAATTCCATCGTCGAAATCCGCTAGCGCTTGCAAGCATTGCGCGCTTGCACTACGACCACCACCATGATTTCGCGCAGGGACTGGACGCATGACCGCGACCGCGTTGACCGAATGTTCGTTCGGTCGACGCGACGAGCACAGAGCGCAGAATGCGGACCCGAACCCGGCAATGCGGTTTACTAAGGGAGGACTGGCTGCGATGACCGAGCGCATAACAGCATGGCAGTGCATAGGCTGCGGCCGCATCGAGGGTGCGCAGCCCTGTGTCGGGATTTGCCAGGATCGCAAAACGGATTTCGTCTACGCCGCCGACCACGACGCGGCGCTGGCGCAATTGGCGCTGGCGCGCCGGCAGGCCGAGATCCTGGCCGCGCTGGTGCGCCAGCTGGCCTACACGACGCCGCGCAAGGACGAGTGGGAGCGGACCTACCGCGCGCTGCAGGCACGCGCGCGCCAGGCACTGGGAACGCCGGGCGAGGACAAGCAGCCAAAGTCGTCCAAGACCTCCTGAAGCGCACCAGCGCCTCACTTCCGCGGCAGTAGCCGCAGAGCAGGGTTTCTCGCCGCGCGGCGAATCTGCTCCCCCGCGCGTTCAGCCGGCGCACCCGAGCCGGGCTCCGGCCGGCCGCTAGCTTTAAGCTATATATCGATTACATGTTCTGCCCGCAGTTGGCAATACCCCCTTGTTTCCGCATATGCCGCCATGCCGCCCTTGCTTTTATTTGAAGATATATTTATTATACCGCTTAAGAAGCGCAGGGCAGTTCGCGCAGGATTATTTTCACCATCGACAACAGGAGGCAATTCGCCATGCACGCTACACGCAAACTCTGGACCTGGTTGGGACTCATCTGCGCCCTGTCCTTCGCCGTCTTGGGCTGGGTCGGAACCGAAATCTACGTCGCCGCGCCGCCGATTCCGCAGAAAATCGTCAGCAGCCAGGGCGAGGTTCTGTATACGGCCGAGCAGATCCAGCGTGGCCAGCAAGCCTGGCTTTCGGCCGGCGGCCAGCAATTGGGATCGGTGTGGGGCCACGGCAGCTACGTCGCGCCGGACTGGTCGGCCGACTGGCTGCACCGCGAAGCGCTGGCGCTGCGCGAGTTATGGGCGCAGCAGGAGCACGGCCTCGCCTACGCCCAACTGAGCGCCGGCGCGCAGGCCGACCTGAACGCGCGCCTGAAAACGGAAATGCGGCGCAACGGCTACGACAGGCAAACCGACACCATCACGCTGTCGCCGCAGCGCGCGCAGGCGGTGCGGGAGGTCGCGGCGCACTTCACCGGCCTGTTCGGCGACGCGCCGAAGCTGGATAAGCTGCGCGAGCAATATGCGATGAATTCCGGTTCGCTGCCGGACGCGGCCGACCGGCAGGCACTGTCCGCGTTCTTCTTCTGGTCCGCCTGGGCCGCGGCCACGGACCGGCCGGGCGAAGCCGGCCTGTCCTACACCAGCAACTGGCCGCACGATGATCTGGTCGGCAATAGGCCGACCGCGAGCGCCGGCATCTGGTCGATTGCGAGCGTGATCCTGATGATCGCCGCGATCGCGGCCATGGTTCTGTATCACGCGGCGAGCAAGGAGGCAGGCGATCCGCTGCCGCCCAAGGCCGATCCGCTGTTCGACCTGAAGCCCACGCCGTCAATGCGGGCGACGAAAAAATACTTCTACGTCGTGATCGGCTTGATCCTGGCCCAGATCGGCATGGGCGTGCTCACCGCGCACTATGCGGTGGAAGGGCATAGCTTCTTCGGCTTGCCGCTGGCGCAGATTCTGCCCTTCAGCGTAAGCCGCACCATCCACACCCAGTTCGCCGTGCTGTGGATCGCCACCGCCTGGCTCGCCACCGGCCTGTATATCGCCCCCGCAATTTCGGGCCACGAGCCGAAG
>JAJYMF010000079.1 GCA_021787175.1 Pseudomonadota bacterium
CTGGCGCCGGGCGAGGAACTGGTGATGCTGCTCAACTGCGAGCCGCTGCCGCTGTATGCGGTCCTGGACGGCAAGGGCTACAGTCATCGCGCCGCGCGCCGCGCCGACGGCGCGAACGAGATTCGCATCAAGAAAGCTTAAGCCGCAGTTCGATGCAGCCCACTTTGTCCTTCGAGCAGGCGCCGCCGATATCGGTGCCTTACCGCTTCTTTCTCACCGCGCCGCTGTTCGGCGCCGCGGCCGGGCTGATCCTCGCCTGGCTCGGGCCGGCGGCGTTCGAATCGCGCTGGGCGCCGGGCGCGCTCGCGATGACCCATCTGATCGTGGTCGATTTCATGCTGCAGGTGATGTGCGGCTCGCTGCTGCAATTCGTCGCGGTCGTGGCCGGCGCCAATATCTGGCGGCCGCGCCTGGTGGCTTCGGTCGTGCATCCGCTGATCACCGCAGGCGCGGTGTTCCTCGCCTCGGCGTTTCTGCTCGAACAACAGCTGCTGTTCCTCGCCGCGGCGCTCGCGTTCGCCACGGCGCTGGGCTTGTTCCTCGCGGTCATGGCGCTTGCGCTCGTGCGCACGCCGGCGCGCGGCATGTCGATATACGTGCTGCGCGTGGCGGTATTCGGCCTGCTGGTGACGGTGGTGCTGGGCGTGACGCTCGCGGCCACCCTGGGATTGCACGAAAGCCTGCAATCGGTGTGGTCGCTGCTTACCCTCATCAACGTGCACGTCGCCTGGGGACTGGGCGGCTGGGCCCTGATGCTGGTGATCGGCGTGTCCTACCTGGTGGTGCCGATGTTTCAGCTCACCCCGGCCTATCCGCTGTGGCTCACGCGCGCGCTGCCGGCCGGTCTGTTCCTCGTGCTGTGCCTGTGGTCGCTGCAGTTATTGCCCGGCACGGAGCAAGCGCAGGCCTGGCAGTCCGGCGTGGTGCTGGCCGGCATGCTGCTCGCCGCTGCGTACGCCGCAACGACGCTGTGGCTGCAAGCGCGCCGGCGGCGGCGCCAGGCCGACGTCACGCTGGTTTTCTGGCGCGGCGCGATGTTGGCGTTGCTGGCCCTGGCTGCCTCCTGGCTGCTGTTCACGCTGATGCCCAGACTGGGCGAGCATGCGCGCGCGCCGCTGTGGCTGGGCGTGCTTGCGCTTCCCGGGGTGTTTCTGTCGGTGATCGAGGGCATGCTGTACAAGATCATGCCTTTCCTCAACTGGCTGCATTTGCAGCGCCAGGGCGGAACGGTGACGACCCAGCCCAACATGAAGCAGATGATTCCGGAACGCGCGATGCGCGCGCAGATGCGGCTGCATTTCGCCGCACTCGCCTTGCTGCTTGCGGCGGTGATTTGGCCGGCGCTGGCGCTGCCGGCGGGGCTTGCGTTTGCCGCGTCCTGCATCTGGCTGGAATGGAATCTCGTCGGCGCCGCGCGCCTGTATGCACGCTATCGCGACAGGATACGCGCCGGGCTCATCGGCAATGCGGGATCTGCAGGCGAGAATTGAGCGGTGTCGCGATGATGCGGTTGAACAGGTCTTATACCATACATCAAGCAATACAACGGCATTGAAACAGATGCCTTAAGCGTCGCAGTTCGGCCACGAACCGCCGCTGGAAGTTCAGCAACTCCGTTTTCAATCGTCCGGAACTTTGGTTACAGCGGCCATTCGAGGCACGTCACCCCGGATTGTGTTGCCGCTGTCAATTCTCAGGGGTAGGATCGTCACAGACAGTCTAATCAAGATCATCCGCGCGGGAGATTAGTACTATGCTCGACGAACTTGGCCGGATGCTGGCCGTCAACGGCTATTTGCCTCACGGCTACTGCCTGGACTGGTCGCCGCGGTTGGTGTGGACCTTCGTCATTAGCGATGTGACGATTTTCCTCTCGTATTTTTCTATGCCCGCGGCGCTGATTTATTTCGCCCGACGGCGCCGAGACTTTCCCTATCGCTGGCTGCTGTGGCTGTTCGCCGCGTTCATCATGGCCTGCGGCAGCACCCATTTGATGGACGTGATCGTGCTATGGAAGCCGTTCTATGGACTGGATGCGCTGATCAAGGCGCTTACTGCGCTCACTTCGCTAGTCACCGCCGTGGCGCTGTGGCCGTTGATCCCGCGTGCGCTGAGGCTCCCCAGTGCGGACCAGTGGCGCCGCGCAAATGCGGAGCTGCAGCGCGAGATCGGCGAACGCAAGCGCATTGAGGGCGAGCTTAGGCTGGCAAATGCAGCGGCAGAGGTCGGATTGCAGCAAGAGCGCGCGCTTATGGCCGCAATCGTCGAATCCTCCGACGATGCGATCGTCGCCCAGTCGTTGGACGGCATGATAACGAGTTGGAATCAAGGCGCGCAAAGGATTTTCGGCTACTCGGCAGAGGAAATCCTAGGCCAATCGATCAATAAGCTCATTCCCCAGGATCACCGCGACGACGAGCTAAAGGAACTCGACGCCATCGCGCGCGGTGAACTTATCCGGAACTACGAGACCGAGCGCCTGCGCAAAGATGGCAGTCGCGTCGATGTATCGGTGACGGTGTCGCCGTTACGCGATCCGAATGGGCAAATCATCGGCGCGTCCAAGATCGCCCGCGACATCACCGCGCGTAAGCAAGCGGAAGAAAAACTGCGTGAAAGCGAAGCGCATTTGCGCTTGACCACCGAGATGGCGGATATCGCCGTGTGGGAGTATGACTTCGAAGCAGGTCAGATGACCCGTTCCGCCAATCACGACAAATTGTATGGATTGCCCTGGCAAAACAATTGGAACATCGACACCTTCCTGCGGGCCACTCATCCCGACGATCGTCAACGCGGCAACGAAATGATCCGGGCATCCGTAGCGTCAGGCGGCCCGGATAGATATGCGTTCGATTTCCGCGTCGTCTGGTCCGACGCGAGCCTGCATTGGCTCTGGGCAAGCGGCCAAGTGGTCAAGCGCGACTCTATCGGCCAGGGGTTGCTCGTTCGCGGCGTTCTGATCGACATTACCCAGCGCAAGGCAGCCGAAGCGAAAATCGAGCGCATGTCCCGGCTCTATGCGGCATTGAGCCAGTGCAACCAGGCGATCGTGCGCTGCACCGGCGAGGAAGAATTGTTCCCGGAGATCTGCCGCGTCGCGGTGAAATTCGGCGGCATGAAGATGGCGTGGATCGGCTTACTGGAGCCTAGCACGCGGATGGTCCGGATCGCCGCCAGCTTCGGCGATGACGCCGACGAGTACTTGCAGGGCATAGAGATCTCGGCGGACGCCGACAGCCCGTACGGGCGCGGCCCCACCGGAATCGCCATGCGCGAGAACCAGCCAATATGGCGGCAGGATTTTCTGAGTGAGCCGCGCACCGCGCCGTGGCACGAGCGCCGCGCGCGCTTTGACTTCCGCGCTTCGGCATCGCTGCCGCTGCATCGAGACGGCGTCCCCGCCGGTGTACTCACGCTGTACGCCAGCGAGGTGGGCGCTTTTGACGAAGCCGCGCGCCAGCTGTTGACCGAAATGGCGGCGGACATC
>JAJYMF010000304.1 GCA_021787175.1 Pseudomonadota bacterium
CGATCTGCGCAGGCGCCGATCGAATTGCAGCTCACCGGCAGCGCCGGCCAGAGCCTGGGCGCGTGGAACGCCGGGGGCGTGCACATCGTGCTCGAGGGCGAGGCCAACGACGGCGTCGGCAAGGGCATGGCCGGCGGCCGCATCGTGGTGCGCCCGCCCGCGGACGCGCCTTTCGCCAGCCAGCAAGCGGCGATCCTCGGCAACAGCTGTCTGTATGGCGCCACCGGCGGCGAGCTGTACGCCGCAGGGCGCGCCGGCGAACGCTTCGCCGTGCGCAACTCCGGGGCCCAGGCGGTGATCGAGGGCGCCGGCGACCACTGCTGCGAATACATGACCGGCGGGACCGTCGCCCTGCTGGGGCGTCCCGGCCTCAACTTCGGCGCCGGCATGACCGGCGGCTTCGCCTACGTGCTCGATCTCGAACGCGATTTCGTCGACCGCTACAACCACGAGCTGGTGGATATCCACCGCATCTCGCTGGAGGGCATGGAGAACCACCTGCAGCATCTGCGCGGACTGGTCCGCGGCCACGTCGAGGCCACCGGCAGCGCCTGGGGCCGCCAGCTGCTGGCCGATTTCCGCGACGTGCTGCACAAGTTCTGGCTGGTCAAGCCGAAGGCCGCGAGCCTGGAATCGCTGATCGACGAACTGAGGCGCGCGGCATGAGCGACGGCAAGCTGTTCCGCTTTCTGGAGGTGCCGCGTGCGCCGCCGCGCGAAGTGCCGGTCGCGGTGCGCGTGCTCGGCTACGGGGAGATCCAGGGCGGCTTCGAACCCGCGGCCGCCGCCGAGCAGGCCGGGCGCTGCCTCGATTGCGGCAATCCGTACTGCGAGTGGCAGTGTCCGGTCCACAACGACATTCCCAACTGGCTGCAACTGGTCGAGGCCGGCCGGCTGTTCGACGCCGCGACGCTGATGCACGCGACCAATCCGCTGCCGGAGATCTGCGGCCGGGTCTGTCCGCAGGATCGCCTGTGCGAAGGCGCCTGCACCCTGCAGGACGGCTTCGGCGCGGTCACCATCGGCAGCATCGAGCGCTGGGTGGTGGACGAGGCCTTCCGCCAGGGCTGGCGTCCCGACCTGTCGGCAGTGCGCCCGAGCGGGCACCGGGTCGCGATCGTCGGCGCCGGGCCGGCCGGGCTGGCCTGCGCCGACCGGCTGGTGCGCGCGGGCGTGGCGGCGCACGTCTTCGACCGCCACGAGGAAATCGGCGGCCTGCTGACCTTCGGCATTCCGCCGTTCAAGCTGGACAAGGACGTGGTGCGGACGCGCCGTGCGGTGCTCGAGGCCATGGGCGTGCGTTTCCACCTCGGCGTCGATATCGGCGTCGACATGGCTTTCGAACAGCTGCTTGACGACTACGATGCCGTGTTCATCGCCACCGGCGCCTACGCCGCGGTCGATGGCGCCCTGCCCGGCACCGCGCTGGCCGGCGTGCACGCCGCGCTGCCGTTTCTGGTCGCCCAGGCGCGCCGCCAGCTCGGCAGTCCGCCAGCCGCGCCGCAGCGCGACTTCGCCGGCCAGCGGGTGGTGGTGCTCGGCGGCGGCGACACCGCGATGGACTGCAACCGCACCGCGATCCGCCTGGGCGCGGCCAGCGTCACCTGCGTTTATCGGCGCGACGAGGCGAACATGCCCGGTTCGCGGCGCGAGGTCGGCTACAGCCGCGACGAGGGCGTGCGGTTCCTGTTCAACCGCCAGCCGCTGCGCCTGCTGGGCGAGGATCGGGTGACCGGCGTCGAACTGGCGCAGACCGCCCTGGTCGCCGGCGGCGACGGCCGATCCCGTCCCGAGATCGTGCCCGGCAGCACGCAGGTGCTCGAAGCCGACGCGGTGATTCTGGCCTTCGGCTTTCGTCCCGAGCCGCCGGCCTGGTGCGCGGCGCACGGAATCGCCTGCGAAACGGACGGGCGCGTGCGCGTGCGGATCGCCGACGCGGCGACGGACGCCGGCGACGCCGGGCGGCTGCCGTTCCAGAGCAGCCACCCCAGGGTGTTCGCCGGCGGCGACATGGTGCGCGGCGCCGATCTGGTCGTGCGTGCCGTCCACGACGGCCGCGAGGCGGCGGCGGCGATCGTGCGCGCGCTGGGCCTGCACGCGCCGGTGCCGGAACTCGCGGCGGCAGGGGCGTAAACGGCCTTCACTGAGGCCGCGCGGCGGCGCAGGAAGGTCCGGCCCGACTGTTAGAATGGGCGTCTTTTTCGCGACCGTTCGGGGTATCGCATGTCCGCCGCCGCGCCTGCCCTCGACCTCGGCTACGGCCTCGACGACAAGTACACCCGCGAACGCGGGCGCATCTATCTGTCGGGCATCCAGGCGCTGGTGCGGCTGCCGCTGCTGCAGGCCGCCCGCGATCGCGCAGCGGGCCTGAACACCGCCGGCTTCGTCTCCGGCTACCGCGGCTCGCCGCTGGGCGGACTCGACCACGAGCTGTGGCGCGCGAAGAAGCTGCTGGCCGCGGCGGGCGTGGAATTCAAGCCGGGCCTCAACGAGGACCTCGCCGCGACCATGGTCTGGGGCAGCCAGCAGGCCAACCTGTTTCCAGGCGCGACCCGCGACGGCGTGTTCGGCCTGTGGTACGGCAAGGGTCCCGGTGTGGACCGCAGCGGCGACGTGTTCAAGCACGCCAACGCCGCCGGCACGTCGCGGCACGGCGGCGTGCTGGTGCTGGCCGGCGACGATCATGCCTGCCGCAGCTCGACCCTGCCGCACGGCTCCGAACTCGAGTTCGTCTCGGCGCTGATGCCGGTGCTCAACCCCGCCGGCGTGCAGGAGATCCTCGATTTCGGCCTGCTGGGCTGGGCGATGAGCCGCTGGACCGGGCGCTGGGTCGGCTTCAAGACCATCGCCGAGACGGTGGAGAGCTCGGCCAGCATCGAGGCCGATCCGCAGGCGCTGCAGATCGTCACCCCCGCCGATTTCGCCCTGCCTGCCGGCGGTCTCAACATCCGCTGGCCCGATCCGCCGCTGGACCAGGAGCTGCGCCTGCACCAGTGGGCGGTACCGGCGGCGCAGGCCTTTGCGCGCGCCAACCGCCTCGACCGCGTGGCGATCGCCGCGCCGCGCCCGCGCCTGGGCATCGTCACCACCGGCAAGAGTTACCTCGACGTGCTGCAGGCGCTGGAGTTCCTCGGCATCGATGCGCGCATGGCCGCCGACATCGGACTGGCCGTGTACAAGGTCGGCATGACCTGGCCGCTGGAGCCCGAGGGTCTGCGCGCATTCGCGCGCGGGCTGGAAGACCTGCTGGTGGTCGAGGAGAAGCGGGCGTTTCTCGAAAGCCAGATCAAGGAACTGCTCTACGACCTGCCCGAGCGCCCGCGCGTGGCCGGCAAGCACGACGAGAGCGGGGCCTGGATCCTGCCTTCGACCAGCGAACTGACGCCGGCGATGATCGCGCGCGCCATCGCGAGCCGCCTGCAGCGCTTCCACAGCTCAGAGACGATGCGCCGGCGTCTGG
>JAJYMF010000226.1 GCA_021787175.1 Pseudomonadota bacterium
TTTCGTGCTGCGCCTGCTCGAACGCTTCGGCGTGCACCACGAGGACCTCGACGGCGGCCGCGCGGTGCTGCTCGACCCCGAGTACCTCGCCACCGACGCCTTCCCCGGCCTCAAGGACGGCCCGCAGCAGGCCACCTTCGACCGCGCCACCGCGCTGGCGCGCGAGGAGCTGCCGCTGCTGCGGCTCGACCATCCGATGATCGCCGGCGCACTCGACCTGCTGCTGTCCGGCGAGCAGGGCAACGCGGCGTTCCTGGTCGACGAGACGCTGCCGGCACGCAGTGCGCTGCTGCAGACGGTGTTCCTGCTCGAGTGCGTGGCCGAGCGCCGGCTGGACGTCGAGCGCTTCCTGCCGCCGACGCCGCTGACGCTGACGGTCGATACGCGCCTGCAGCCGCGGCACGGTTTTGCGCCGTCAGCGCAAGCGCTGGCACGCGCCGGCGAGCGGCCGGTCGATCCGGCGCGCTTTCGCAGGTTCCTGGCCAAGCTGGTGCCGCCGATGCTGGAGCAGGCCACCCGCCTGGCCGCCGGCGAGGCCGCCGCCGTGGCTGCGGCGGCGCGGACGGCGATGCGCAGCCAGCTCGATGGCGAGCACGCGCGCCTGCAGGCGCTGCGCGCGGTCAATCCGGCGGTGACCGCTGCCGAGGTCGAGGCCGTCGCCGCCGAGCGCGCGGCGCTGGACGCCGCGCTGGCCGGCGCGCGACCGCGACTGGACGCGGTGCGCTTCGTCGTCAGCACCGACTTTCTGGTGCTGAAGTAGGCTGCGTCATACCGGTTGCGTTCAATCGATACGCTGGGCAGCCCGGATGGAGCCCCCTCGGGGGCGCAATCCGGGGCCGTACCCAGCCGGATTCCCGGATTCCGCTGCGCTGCATCCGGGTTACGTGGTTTTCGTGTCTTGATCGCGAACGGGCCTCAGCGCATCAGCCGGCGCTTGGGTTTGATCGGCAGCTTGCCGCGCCAGTACTGGATCAGCAGGAAACCGCCGGCCATGCCGCCGAGATGCGCGAAATGCGCCACGCCGGCCTCGGTTCCGGTGACGCCCAGCACCAACTCGATCGCACCGTAGCCGGTGACGAACAGCCAGGCCGGCATCGGGATCGGCGGAAACAGCAGCATGATGCGCGTGTGCGGGTACATCATGCCGTAGGCCAGCAGCAGGCCGAAGATGCCGCCCGAAGCGCCGATGGTCGGATAGAAACCGCCGGTGAAATACTTGATCACCAGCAGCTGCGCGATCGCCGCGATGACCGTGCAGACGAAGTAGTAGATCAGGAATTCGCGGCCGCCGAACAGGCGCTCGATCGGGCCGCCGAACATGAACAGCGCGAACATGTTGAAGAACAGATGCAGCAGGCCGCCGTGCAGGAAGGCGAAGGTCACCAGCTGCCAGATCTGGAAGCCGACCGTGATCGTGGAGCCGTCGCCGCCGACGAACGTGCGGTGTCCCAGAGGCCACAGCGCGAAGTAGAGATCCAGCGTCGATCCGGTGACCATCTGCAGCAGATAGACGGCGACGCAGGCGATGATCAGACCGCGGGTCATCGGCGGCAGGTCGAAGTACATGGCGGTTCCCGGTGCGGCGAAAGGGGGTCAGGGTAGCGTGCGCGCCCGGCGCCGTCAGCGCGGGCGTGCCGGCTTTGGACGCTGCGCGGCCTGCACAAGTTCCTGATACCCGTTCGCAAGCAAGATACAAAAACCGCGTAGCCCGGATGCCGCGCCACCCGTTGTCATTCTGAGCGCAGCGAAGAATCTGGCTTTCGCCCAGCGCAGCGGGATCCGTGAGCAAACCCGCGACGACGCGCTGCGTGACGATGGCCCCGGATTCCGCCCCCATGGGGCTGCATCCGGGCGACTCATCGTATCGATCGAACGCAACCGGGTAAGAGTCGGCGCGCGAACGGGGCGCGACCCGGTGGGCGATCAGCGTCGCGGGCGCTTGCTCACCGCACGCCGCACACGGGGCTCGGGACTGGTGACGGATGCGCCCGACTTGGGCGAGGGCGGCGGGGGCGGCAGGTCGTGCAGGCTCTCGATCAGCGGGCAGCGCACCGCGCCGGTATTGCACCGGCATTGCGTCACCAGGCCGGTGAGCAGCCGTTCGATCCGGCGCAGTTGCGCGATGCGCTCGCGCACGACGGCCAGCTTGCCTGCGGCCAGAGCCTCGGCCTCGTGGCAGTGCCGGCCATCGTCGAGGGCCAGCAATTCGGCCACTTCATCGAGCGTGAATCCGAGCGTCTGGCTCTGCTTGATGAAGCGAATGCGGCGCGCGTCGTCATCGTCGTAACGGCGAATCCCGCCCAGCGGCCTGGCCGGTTCGGCCAGCAAGCCCCGGCGCTGATAGAAACGCACGCTCTCGACGTTGACGCCGGCCCGGTGGGCCAGGCGGCCGATGGTGAGGGTGGCGGCCATCTTGACTCCGTACCCATGTACGGGACGAAGCTTAGCCCAATCCACCGCGGCGGCAGGAGCTCGGCATGGCGCAACTCAATCCGGACAAGGGCATCCTCGCCGTCGGCGGCATTTCCGCGTTGCTGGCCTCGGCCTGCTGTCTGGGTCCGCTGGTGCTGGTCGGTCTCGGGCTGAGTGGCGCCTGGATCGGCAATCTGACCCGGCTGGAACCGTATCGCCCGTATTTCCTCGCGGCAGCGGTGGTGGCGCTTGCGTTCGCCTGGCGGCGCATCTTCCGCCCTGCGGCGGCCTGCGAGCCCGGCGCGGTGTGTGCCGTGCCGCGCGTCAGGAACGCCTACAAGATCCTCTTCTGGGTCGTGACCGTGCTGGTGCTGATCGCACTGGCCTTTCCCTATGTGCTGCCCTGGTTCTACTGAGACGGAGTGTGTGCCGTGAAAATGCTGATCCCCGCTGTTGTGCTTGCCCTTGCCTTCGCCGCCCCGGCGTGGGCTGCCACGCAATCGGTGACCCTGTCCGTGCCCGGCATGACCTGCGGCGCCTGTCCGATCACCGTGCGCACCGCGCTCGACCGCGTGCCCGGGGTCAAGCACGTGGCGATCGCGGAGGCTGCGAAACAGGTCACGGTGACCTTCGACGACGCCCGGACCACTCCGGCGGCCTTGACCCGCGCCACCAAGGACGCCGGTTACCCTTCGCAGGTCGTCAAGGCGGCGGCTGCAAAATGACCCGTGTGCCGCTGCAGATCACCGGCATGACCTGCGCGCACTGCGCACAAACGATCGAATCGGCCCTGCAGAGTGTCGCCGGCGTGCGCAGCGCGAGCGTGATCTACCCCGCAGGCATCGCCGAAGTGACGGCCGCTGCCAGCGTGAAAGTCGCCGCGCTGCTCGCCGCGGTGCGCGGCAAGGGCTATGGCGCCGAGCTGCGCGACGACGCGGCCCGCACGCCGCCCAGCAGCGGTGCCGATGGCCTGCATGTCGCCGTCATCGGCAGCGGCGGTGCCGCCATGGCGGCGGCGATCACCGCGACCGAGCGCGGCG
>JAJYMF010000025.1 GCA_021787175.1 Pseudomonadota bacterium
CGGATCGGCGATGGTTTCGATCGCATAGCCCAGCGCCGCTTCGCCCTCGACCGCGTCGAAGGCCAGCGCCAGGCCATGCGCGCTAGCCAGCGCCGCCGCCTGGCGCAGTTCGAACACCGCGCCGGCATAGGCGTGTGCCGCATCGTCGGCGTCGGCGGGGTCGCGATGCTGCATCCACGCGGCGGGCGTCTCGCTGCGCACGGCGCGTCCGTCCCAGCGGCAGCGCAGGCCCCGCGGCGACAAGGTTTCCTCGACACGATCGGGCGTCAGCAGCGCGGCTTCGATCAGTTGCCAGAACGGCGCCAGCCCCCGGTGCTCGTACTGCACGCAGACCAGCGCCAGCAGGTCGGCCTGGGTCAGATAGCGGACGTGCGCGAAACGCGCGCCGAGCGCGCGCATCATCCCGTCGGCGGTGAGCGCACCGGCCTCGCCGCGCGCGGCCAGTTCGCTTTCGAGCGCCGCGCCCAGCGCGGGGGCGTGTTCGGCGTCGGTCTCCAGCACCAGCGGCAGCACCCGCAGCACGGAGCCGCGCAGCGCCGCGTCCGGCATCAGGGCGGCGATCGGCATGCGGCCCTCGTGGCTGCCGAAGGCGACGACCGCCGCGGTCCGCGGCATCCGCACCGCCAGTTCCTCCAGCGCCGCGTGCACGGGGAATCCGGGCCGCAGCACCTCGGCGGGATCGAGCAGCGTGCCGCCCAGCAGCAGGCGCGCGTGCTGCACGCCGGGCAGCAGCGCGACCAGGTCGGCGGCGACGTGCTCGGCCAGCGTGTCGGCCGCATCGCGATCCAGCGTCAGCCGCGCCGGCACGCTGCCCTCGGCCAGTTCGACGGCGAGCACGGCATGCAGGGCGATCCGGTCGGGCGTCGTCATCGGCGGCTCGGGGCGGCGGCAATCGCGCAGTCTAGCAATCGCCGCGGCGTCGGCCGCGAGGCGGCGCGCTTTCATGCGTTCGGTTGCCGCGCTAGCCTTGCGCTTTGCGATCGAGGAGCAGGCGGTGGGCGAATCAGGCGCAAGACGCGTGGCCGTGCTGGGCGGCGTGCGCATTCCCTTCTGCCGCAACAACACCGCCTACGCCGACGTCGGCAACTTCGGCATGGGCGTCAAGACGATGGGGGCGCTGGTCGAGCGCTACGGCCTGCAGGGCGTCGAGCTGGGCGAGGTCGCCTTCGGCGCGGTGATCAAGCACAGCTCCGACTGGAATCTGGCGCGCGAGATCACGCTGTCCTCGGGCCTGGCGCCGACCACGCCGGCGATCACCACCGCGCGCGCCTGCGGCACCTCGCTCGACAACGCGATCCTCGTCGCCAACAAGATCGCCTGCGGACAGATCGAGGCCGGCATCGCCGGCGGCGCCGATACCACCAGCGACGTGCCGATCGTCTACGGCCGCCGGCTGCGCCGGCGCGTGCTGGCGATCAACCGCGCCAGGGGCTTCGGTGCCCGATTGGGCGCCGCGCTGCGCGGGTTTTCGCTGAGCGAACTGAAACCTTCCTTTCCGGGCGTGGCCGAACCGCGCACCGGCATGAGCATGGGCGATCACTGCGAGCTGATGGCGCGCGAGTGGAAGATCGCCCGCGAGGACCAGGACCGGCTGGCCCTGTCCAGCCATCAGAAGGCCGCGGCGGCTTACGCCGCCGGTTTCTTCAAGGATCTGCTGGTGCCGTTCCGCGGGCTGGAGCGCGACGGCTTCCTGCGCGCCGACACCAGCCTGGAAAAGCTCGCCGCGCTCAAGCCCGCTTTCGACAAGACCTCCGGCCACGGCACGCTGACCGCCGGCAACTCGACGGGCCTGTCCGATGGCGCCGCCGCCGCGCTGCTGGCCAGCGAGGACTGGGCGCGCGCGCGCGGGCTGCCGGTGCAGGCGTATCTGGTCGACGCCGAGGTGGCGGCGGTGGATTTCGTCGCCGGCGAGGGCCTGCTGATGGCGCCGACCGCCGCCGTCGCGCGCCTGCTCAAGCGCCGTGGTCTGACATTGCAGGACTTCGATTACTACGAGATCCACGAGGCCTTCGCCGCGCAGGTGCTGTGCACCCTGCGCGCCTGGGAATCGGCCGACTACTGCCGCAACCGCCTCGGTCTCGACGCGCCGCTGGGCGCGATCGATCCGGCCAGGCTCAACGTGCACGGCTCCTCGCTGGCGCTGGGCCATCCCTTCGCCGCCACCGGCGCGCGCATCCTTGCCACCCTGGCTAGGCTGCTGGCGGAGCGGGGCAGCGGGCGCGGCCTGATCTCGATCTGCACCGCCGGCGGCATGGGCGTGACGGCGATCCTCGAGCATGGCTGAGTGCCATGAATTTTTTCGGACCGAAGCATCTCGACCGAAAGGGTGCGCAACGACGCAGACCCTTCGCTGCGCTCAGCAACTGTCTTGTCATCCTGAGCGCAGCGAAGGATCTGCGCAGCGAAGCATCTGGCCTGCCGGGCCACCCGGGCCGGCCATGCAGCAGGATGACGTCGTCCGCCAGATCCTTCGGGCTTTGCCCTCAGGATGACAAAGCAGGGGGGTACGGCTTCGCTGCGCTCAGGGTGACACTTTGGTTTGTCGGCCGGGTCGCCGGGTAACGCATGGAGTGACAAGCTCGTTGCGGCCCGCACCATGTCCAGCAACGTAATATTTCACATGATCCCGCTGAGGCCGACGCCGAAGGCGGTGATGATGCGGGTGTAGATGGCCTTGGACGAGAGCTCGACCTCGGGGAAGTCGCCGACCGACTTGTAGCATTGCCGAAAGCGCGGATCGTCCGGACGCAGCGGCGGACAGCCCGGCTTCTTTTCCCAGTCGGTGGCATAGCGGAACGGCCAGAAATCGAAGATCGGCAGCGCGGCGGAGATGTCGCCAAGCACGCGGCTGATCGGCCCGAGCAGCGGCGGATCATGGCGCCGCGCGACCACCCAGGCATTGTCGGGCGCGGTGGCGCGCAGGATCGAGTCCTGCACCGCCGTGGCGAAGGCGCGGTCGTAGATGATCACGCCGTTCTCGGTGTTGTAGTGGTCCGAGCGCGGATCGAAATTGTGCGAACCGACCATGGCGATGCGATCGTCGATCACGTAGGACTTGGCATGCAACGCCAGCCGCACGCCGGGCGTGGTCAGCGGCACCGGGTGCGCGCGCTTGCGAATGTCCGCAGCGGACGCGGTGCCGGCGCCGACGGCAGGCGCGACGGCGGCGGCGGCGTCCACGCCGACGCCGGCGAGCGCACCGAAGGCATCGACCGGATGCGGTTTCAGTTCATACACCTCCAGCCCCAGCCGCTTGATATAGCGCTTGCGGTGCTTGTACGAGATCCCGTAGACGGCGAAATCGTCGGTCGAGGCCAGCGAGTTGGTGGAGACCACGATGCGCAGGCCGGGTTGTGCCCGATGCAGCCGTTCCAGCAGATCGAATGCCCTGTCGCTGAGCACCAGATAGGGCGTCTGCATCACCAGCGTGTGGCGCGCGTCACCGAAGATCG
>JAJYMF010000115.1 GCA_021787175.1 Pseudomonadota bacterium
CGGACGGCGCGGCGCGGCGGGGGGGGGGCAGTGTCTGTGGCCATCACGTCCCGTCGGGCATGCCAACCGTCCATGGTGGGTGGTGCCGGCCCGACCATCCGTGGTCGGGCGCTCGCCGGCGCGCGATGCCCTTGGGCATCGCGCGGCACATCCCGGCTCGCCCTTCCCGCAACACGAAGCTGCGGACGGGGCGATGCGGCGGGGCGTCCGTCGGCGCGGCGGTCACGGCTCAGCCCACGCTGCCGTCGATCGGACTGGACGCCGAGGCGTAGCGTTTGCGCGGGATGCGTCCGGCCTGGAACGCCGCGCGCCCGGCCGCGACGGCCAGCTTCATCGCCAGCGCCATGCGCACCGGATCGCGCGCGCCGGCGATCGCGGTGTTCATCAGCACGCCGTCGCAGCCCAGTTCCATCGCGATCGCCGCGTCCGAGGCGGTGCCGACGCCGGCGTCGACGATGATCGGCACCGAGGCGTTCTCGATGATCTCAAGCAGGGTGTAGCGGTTCTGGATGCCGAGCCCGGAGCCGATCGGCGCCGCCAGCGGCATCACCGCGACGCAGCCGATCTGCTCCAGCTGGCGGGCCAGGATCGGGTCGTCGCTGGTGTAGACCATCACCTCGAACCCCTCGCCGACCAGCATCTCAGCGGCTTTCAGTGTCTGCACCACGTCGGGGTACAGCGTGCGCGCGTCGCCCAGCACCTCCAGCTTGACCAGCGCGCGGCCGTCCAGCAGCTCGCGCGCCAGCCGGCAGGTGCGTACGGCATCCTCGGCGGTGTAGCAGCCGGCGGTGTTGGGCAGGATCGTGTAGCGCTCCGGCGGCAGCACGTCGAGCAGGCTGGGCTGGCCGGGGTCCTGGCCCAGGTTCATGCGGCGGATCGCGACGGTGACGATCTCGGCGCCCGCGGCCTCGGTGGCGCGGCGGGTCTCGTCGAAATCCCGGTACTTGCCGGTGCCGGTCAGCAGGCGCGAACGGAAGCTGCGGCCGGCGATCCGCAGCGGATCGTCGAGAATGGAATCGGACATGCGGAGCCTCCGTAAACGCGCCATTGTCGCGCGGCGCGACCGCCGGCGCGATCCCCGGTGCCAGTGTCTTTCAGCTCTCGTTGCCGGCGTACAGCGCCCGTCGCGGCGCGCCGGTGATGGCGGCGGCCAGACGCGCGGCACGCGCCGGCGGCAACTCGTCGCGCAGCAGGGCGAACACGCGCCGCCCTTCCGGCAGGCGTGCGTCCTCCGCTTCGGCATGGCCGGCGACCAGCAGTACGAACTCGCCGCGGCGCTGGTCGGCGTCGGCGGCGACGCGTGTCGCCAGCTCGTCCAGCGGCAGCGCCAGCACGGTCTCGAAGCGCTTGGTCAGCTCGCGCGCGAGCACCGCTTCGCGACCGGCGCCGAACACCGCGGCGAGGTCGGCCAGCGACTCCTCGATGCGATGCGAGGATTCGTAGAACACCAGCGTGCGCGGCTCGCCGGACAGCGCCTGCAGGCGCGCGCGCCGCGCGGCCGGCCTGGCGGGCAGGAAACCCTCGAACACGAAGCGGTCGCTGGCCAGGCCCGCGACCGACAGCGCGGCGATCGCGGCGCAGGCGCCCGGCACCGGCGACACGCGGAAGCCGGCGGCGCGCGCGGCGCGCACCAGCCGGTAGCCGGGATCGCTGATCAGCGGCGTGCCGGCGTCGGCGATCAGCGCGACGTCGTCGCCGGCGGCGAGCCGCGCCAGCAGCGCGGCGACGGCTTCACGTTCGTTGTGCTCGTGCAGTGCGGTCAGCGCGCTGGCGATGCCGTAATGGGCGAGCAGCGGCCGGCTGTGGCGGGTGTCCTCGGCGGCGATCAGCGCGACCCGGCGCAGGGTGTCGGCGGCGCGCGGGCTGAGGTCGTCGAGATGGCCGATCGGCGAGGCCACCACCCATAGCGTGCCCGTGGGCGGATGCATGCCTGTCTCCGGCGCCGCGACGAGGCGGCGCGATTCGCTATCATCGCGCAATCGTCCCTGCCGGCATCAAGGAATTCGCATGCATCGCCTGCGCGCCCTGTTGCTTCCCGTTCTCGCGGCGCTGCTGCTGGCCGGCTGCGCCAGCCTCGGCGGACCAACGCCCGCGCAGCAGGCGCAGGCCGCCCAGGCGCAGGCGCTGTATGCGCGCGGCGACTACGCCGGTGCCGCGCACGGCTGGCTCGGCCTCGCCGCACAGGGCGGCGCCGGCAGCAACGGCTATCGCCTGCGCGCCGCCGAGGCGCTGCAGGCCGCGGGGCAGGGCGGTCGCGCCGACGCCGAGCTGGCGCTGGTGCGCCGCGATCGGCTGGGCGCCGGCGACCGCACCCGCTACGACCTGCTGGCCGCCGAACGCGCGCTGGCACGCAACGACCCGCAGCGTGCGTTGAGTCTGGTCGCGGCACTGCCGGCCACGCTGCCGCCGGACGAGGCCGTCCGCGCGCAACGTGTGCAGGCGCGTGCCGCCGCAGCGGTCGGCGATCGCTGGGCCGCGGCCGTGGCGCGGGTGCAGCTGCAGGCCGGCCTGCGCGGCCCAGCGGCGGCGGCCAACGGCAGCGCCATCGTGCAATTGCTGGCCGGGCTGGGCGCCGATCCGCTCAAGCAGCGCGCGGCCACGCTGCCGGCCAGCGACCCGATGCTGCCGTGGATCGAGCGAGCGCTGGCCAGCCTGGGCACCGCCCTGCCGCGTGTCCTGCCCGAGTTGGCCAGTCCGGTGGGCACCGAAGTGGCGCCAGGCCAGGGCGCGCTGCCCGAGGGCTATCACGCCTACCGGCAGATCGCCGTACTGCTGCCGCAGAGCGGCCCGCTGACGGCGGCCGGCAACGCCGTGCGCGACGGCTTCCTGGCGGACTATTTCGAATCCGCGCGCGACGGCCAGCCGCGTCCGCAGGTGCGTTTCTACGATACCCAAGGCACCGCCGCGGGTGCGGTGGCGGCCTATCGGCAGGCGGTCGCCGATGGCGCCCAGCTGGTGGTCGGTCCACTGGCGCGCGAGGGCGTGGCTGCGCTGTTTACGCAGCCGCTGCCGGTGCCGCTGCTGGCCCTCAATCACCCGGACAACGGCACCTCGCCGCCACCCGGTAGCGCCGAATTCGCGCTGATGCCGGAGAGCGAGGGTGCCCAGGCCGCGGCGCGGATGCTCGCTGACGGCCTGCGCAGCGCGCTGGTGTTCTACGGCAACGGCGACGGTGGCGCCGGCGCGCGCGCGGCGCGGGCCTTCGGCGCGCAGTTCCAGGCCGGCGGCGGCGAAGTGGTCGGCAGTGCGCAGCTGCCGGTAGGATCGGTCAATTACGCCAGCGCGATCCGCAGCGCGGTCGCCGGCGGCGTGCCGGCCGATGCCGGTATCTTCATGGCCGTGCGCCCCGAGCAGGGGCGGCTGCTGTTGCCGCAACTGCGCGTGGCCAAATTGCGCCAGCCGGTCTACGCCACGGCGTCGGTGTACGGCCTGCGCGACGATCCC